>JAAZMN010000226.1 GCA_012798795.1 Bacillota bacterium
GCGCGTAATACTCTATCTCCGTCATCAAATTCACCAAGGCGCATGCGTTCAAATAAATCCAAATTTTCTTCAATTGAACGATTGCGATAAGGGCTGTCTTTTCCCGGTTCAGTCAATGTGCCGCGATAATCTCTTATTTCATCCTGGGACAGATCGCATACATAGGCTTTCCCCTTCTTAATTAAATAAACGGCATATTCATACATTTGATCAAAATAATCAGCGCCATAGAGCGGTTTTCCACTGTAATCGATTCCAAGCCACTCAAAATCTTCTAAAATTGCCTCCACATATTTAATATCTTCTTTGGTCGGGTTGGTATCATCAAAACGCAAGTTGAATTTACCATTGTATTTTTTTGCAATGGAATAGCTGATATTAATCGCATAAGCACTGCCGATATGTAGATATCCGTTAGGTTCGGGCGGAAAGCGGGTAACCACTTTATCTACAACGCCATTTTTTACATCGTGGGCTACAATCCTATCAATAAAATTACTCGGTTTATTAGTACTGCTCATAAAATACAACCTCACTTTCTATTTTAAAATACAACTAATACAAGCTCATGTCAAATAAAAGTTGATTCTCACCCTGCCAAGAGCAAAAAAACATCTTAACGTGCCCCCCTATTCAACTACTTAATAAACACAGAGCGTTCTTGCGAAGTTTTATCTGGAGTATGAATCGTCATTACATAGTGTTGTCCCGATTCCTGAATCCAAGGAGTGCGAGTATCCCCGTTTTTACGTGAGCTGAACCCATAGCTTATCCCTGCTTTTCTATACTTAACCACAGCATTAAGCCACTTAGCTTCTAAGAACTTTATACTAAATAATAGTTTATCACATCTTATTAAACTTTTGAAGGTATAACACAAACGAGCTCCGGTAACAGGTAGCTCGTTTGCAGGTAATCCTGTATTGATGGATATATTTCCGGAAACGCTCACCAAACATTGGATAGACTAGGAGCTTCTTCATTCTTACGACACCCTCTTCAGCCGCATCGCCACCGACATTGATATAGCTCTTTTTCGCCGATATCCACTTGAATCCGGCCTTTATTACCGTTAATATTAATCTCAACATTTATTTGCTCATAACAGCTTTTTCTACTAATCTTGCTATAAAATTATAAAATGATATAATAATTATGTTAAAAGGTTTTCCATGTTATATATTGTTTATACCTAGAAATGCTGCCCACCATATTACTGCCGTATAAAATGACATTTAGGGAGGTAAAAAATGGAGTTATGTTTTCCAAAGGAATTTATCTGGGGTGTGGCAACTGCCTCATATCAGATTGAAGGTGCTTATAATGAAGATGGTCGGGGTGAATCAATTTGGGACCGTTTCAGTAAAACCCCAGGAAATACTCTCAACAACGATACCGGTGATGTTGCCTGTGATCATTATCATCGCTATCAAGAAGATATCGAATTAATTAAGAGCTTAGGGGTAGATGCTTACAGGTTTTCTATAGCTTGGCCACGTATCTTTCCTAATGGATATGGTAAACCTAACTTAAAAGGATTGGATTTTTATAAACGCGTAATTGAAGAATTACATAAGCACAAGCTCATTCCTTTTGCCACACTGTATCACTGGGATTTACCACAAGCCTTACAAGATAAAGGTGGTTGGGCAAATCGCGATACGGCAAAATATTTCAGCGATTATGCATATTATCTATTCAACCAGCTCGGAGCTTCTGTGTCCAATTGGATTACACACAATGAGCCATGGTGTGCTGCTAATTTAGGCTACGGAAACGGACATCATGCTCCCGGAATAAAAGATAAGAAACAAGCAGTTCAGGCTGGGCATCATTTATTATACTCACACGGCCTAGCCGTTCAAGCTTATCGTGCAGCCGGATTATGGGGACAGATCGGAATCACTCTGAATTTATCGCCAAAATACCCTGCAGCAGCTGAGGAAGAAGATATTCAAGCAGCCTTACGGGCCGATGCATTAGACAACCGCTGGTTTCTTGATCCAATATTAATCGGCGAATATCCAGAAGTCATTTGGGAAATCTATAGTAAACATGGATTGGAACCACAAATACAAGCCGATGATCTCAAGATCATGTCTACACCTATTGATTTCCTCGGTATTAACTATTATACCCGTTCAATTATAGCCAGTGATCATAATAATATGTTTGGATTTAAACATTACCCCGGGAAAAATGAAGTAACAGAAATGGGTTGGGAAATTTATCCCCAAGGCTTGTACGATTTATTAATTCGTTTGAAAAATGATTATAATAATATCCCACTTTATATAACTGAAAACGGAGCATGTTTTAAAGATCGGTTGATAAATTGCAGAGTAAATGATCAGCAGCGAAAAGATTACCTTAAACAGCATTTTACCGCAGCTTGTAAAGCACTATCCGAGCAGGTGCCGCTGAAAGGATATTTCGTCTGGTCATTAATGGATAATTTTGAATGGGCCTTCGGTTACGAAAGACGCTTCGGTATCGTCTACATTGATTACCCTACACAACAACGATTCTTAAAAGACAGTGCCAAATGGTATCGAGATTTCCTTAATTCAAAAAGGAGTTAAAAAAAGGGTTCTTGCGAGAACCCTTTTTTATCTAATCTATGGTCCTTCAATAATATGATAGATTAGCGGCAAATCAAAATTGGTTATAATCCCAAGCAGCTCACCTGTTTTCGAGCCGTCACTGCTGACTAGTATGGCCTGAAGCCTTTTACCTTGATGGCGATAATCATCAAATACCCTCAATATTTCAAAAAGCGAACACGTAGGAGTAATAAAATAATGATTATCAGGTTGATCAATATATTTTAATACCGATGAAACCTGCTCTTGCTTAAATGGTTTTTCTTCTTCTAAAAAACGATCAGCTAGCCAGTAAGTAATCGCTTCCGCAGTTAAAAGACCCACAAACCGCTGCCCATCATATACAGGCAGCTTAGAAAAGGCGTTTTTCAGCATTTTTACTGCCGCATCGCTAAGAAGTTCTGTAAGTTCGCAGGTTACAACATCTCTTAAAAAGTATTCGGCAGCTATAGGAGGCGATTCTAAAAGATCCCTAATCTTCTCCAGCCGTTTAACTACATCATAGTGGGGTTCCGCAATAGGACGGTCATCAATTCTTTCGTGCACAATTGCGTTTCGTAAATCTGCATATTCCTTTAACTCAACGGCAATATCCTGCACAAATGGATCAATTTGTGCGGCTGTGTCTACAAGTTGATAAAAAGGCATGTGATGTGTGCTTTTAACAGTTTTTTCCAAAACACTTTCTATATCGATAAAAGCATTTATAAACCGTCTGGAATTCTCGTAATCCATCCATTAACCTCCTTAAAACTCAACTTTACAATACGCTGCACCTCTTTTCCAAATCCACACCTTCAATATTCAAGCTTTTATAAAAGCTTTTGCCCCAATGTCTTTACGATAATGTATTCCGTCAAACTTAATTTTTCCCGCTGCTAAATATGCTTGCCGTCGAGCTGTAGCAAGATCATTTCCTTTAGCAGTAAC
>JAAZMN010000031.1 GCA_012798795.1 Bacillota bacterium
AACTTAATTGAAAAAGTAAAATCCACCCCTTTTAAGTTTAATGTGGAATTTAATTTTTCAAAATTAACAATGGAAGTTTCTCTTTCAAAACGTTATGATGTATTTGGTAGCGCCTCCGTTAGGAGGTATTTACAAATATGACCAAAAATAAGCATCTAACACAAGAGGAGAGAAACATCATTGAACAATGGCTAATAAAGAGAGAATCCTTCAAGAGCATCGGTAGAGAGCTTAGAAAAGATCCAACTACCATTTCCAAAGAAATCAGAAACCATCTTCAGTTCAAACAGACCGGCTGTTATGGCAGGCCTTTCAACGACTGTCGAAACCGCATCAACTGCCCTGTACAGCATCTTTGTGGCAATCGCAGGTGCAAACGGTACTGCTGCTTCTGCAACACTCATCGATGCTCAGAATCGTGCCCTGACTATCACCAAGAAACATGCCGGAAGCTTTCAAAACCTCCCTATACCTGCAATGGCTGTGAATCAAAGCGCTCATGCACATTAGAGAAGAGGTTCTACTCCGCAACCAAAGCTCAAAAGGAATACGAAGAAGTTCGATCAGAATCCAGACAAGGCATACAGCTTACTCAAGAGGACGCCTTGAGACTAGATGAACTAATTAGTCCCCTCCTCAGAAAAGGTCAATCTCTTCACCACATATGTGTCAACCATGTCGATGAGATCATGGTGGATGAGCGTACCCTCTACAACTATGTAGAAGCGGGAATCTTTTCCGCCAGAAACCTGGACATGCCTCGTGTTGTGCGCATGGGCAAACGAAAGAAAAAGAAAGACGGTTTCAAAGTGGATAAGAAGTGTCGTATCAAGCGAACATATCCGGATTTTCTCGAATTCATGAATCAGAACCCGGACACTACAGTTGTAGAGATGGACACTGTAGAGGGTAAAAAAGGCGGTAAAGCCCTTCTAACTCTACATTTTACCGTGCCGCAGTTCATGCTGGCTTTTATCAGGGATGCCAATACCTCGCACTCAGTCAGCGCCATTTTTAACATGCTCTGGCGAGTTCTAGGTCCTGATGCCTTTCGCATGCTGTTCCAGGTGGTGTTAGGAGACAATGGCAGCGAGTTTTCTAATCCTTCTGCCATCGAATTGGATCCGCAAGGTCAATACAGGACGCGTGTCTTCTACTGTGATCCCCAGGCTTCTTATCAGAAGCCGGCAGTGGAAAACAATCATACGTTAATCCGACGGATTATACCCAAGGGAACCCCTATGGATTCCTTCAACCAAGAAGATATAACATGTATGATGAATCATATTAACTCCTACAAGAGAGCGAATTTAGGCAATAAGTCACCTTATGAGGTCTTTGTCGCGCTCTACGGAGAAGAATCTTTAAGAAAGATGGGCGCACAACTCATCCCAGCGGATGAGATCATTCTGCGCCCATACCTTCTCGAGAAATAAACTGTCATAAGAGGCGCTACCAGATTTGAGCCTAAAAAGACAACGAAGGGGTGGAATTTACTCCTGCAAATGGTCAGATAAATCGCCACCTCTAGTTCAATGCACCCAAAATCAAGTGAATTTTGCCTCTTACAATTATATTTTATCCTAAATTAGGACTAAAGTCATCAAAAATCAACTAAATAAACCTTTTTAAGTGTCATTAAATCGGGCTTTTTCAACAATTCTTCAATCTGTGGAATTTACTTTTTCAAACTGGAACTTACCTTTTCAATTGACCTAAATTTTGCTTGGCCATTTTTAAAGTAAAAGTTATTGTAGTTCCGTCACCTAATTCACTTTCAGCACGGATTTCTCCATTATGTCTATCAATTATATGCTTAATAATTGACAAGCCCAATCCGGTTCCTCCCATCTGCCGAGAGCGGCCTTTATCCACTCGATAAAAGCGTTCGAAAATTCTATCCAAACGATCAGCAGGAATACCAAAACCTGTATCCGTAACACTAATTTCTGCTATATCTTTACGGATTACAGAGTCAATCCATATGTGACCGCTTTCTTTATTATATTTAATTGCATTATCGATTAAGTTAGTTGTTACCTGCCTTAAGAGCTTCGGATCACCCATTACCAAAAGATCCTCAAGCCTGTTTTCTATTGTTATATCTTTTTGTTCCATTTTACTTCTAAACATAATTATAGTGTCTGCAAATATTTTCTTAATATTTACTACCTCAAATATCGGTTTTGCCTTGCCGCTTTCTATCCGAGATAAATCAAGCAGATCATTAATCAAAGCTATCATGCGATCTGTTTCTTCATTAACAATAGTGAGAAAACGTTCAACTAATCTTGGCTCCATGGATTTATCGTTTAAAATAGTTTCTACAAATCCTTTAATACTAGTCAACGGTGTTCTTAATTCATGAGAAACATTAGCAACGAATTCTTTACGCATATTCTCAAGTCTGCGTAATTCTGTAATGTCCCGCAGCACAATAACTACTCCAATAGTAGAATTACTTTCTCCTTCTAGCGGACTGATGCTGACAGCCATTATTCGGCTGCTGCTGGGATAAAGCTTAATCTCAGATACTGTCGATTTCATTGATGTCATTGCATCTGAAACAATTTCAATAAGCTGATAACTCTGAATAACTTCAATAAGCTCCTTGCCAATTAAGCTATCCTGGTCTTCATTAAGCATTTCAGCTACTGAACGATTTACTAATATTACCTTAAGATTAGTATCAACTGCTAAAACACCGTCATCCATACTTGTCAAAACAGCATTAAGCTTATTTTCCCGATCATGAATAGTATTAAACATTTTTTCCAATGTTAAGGACAACTCATTGAAAGCACGACCCAGCTGGCCAATCTCGTCAGTACTGCGGACTAACACTTTCCTGCCAAACTCACCTACCTGCAAAGACTTGGTTGCTTCCAATATTTCTTCTAAAGGTTCTGTAATATTGCGATTAACTAAGTAAGCTACTCCTAAAGATACCAAACTGACCAAACCGGTAAGAATGAGTGCAGCTTTAGAAAGACTGGATAACGAATACATTATTTCATTGGCGGTTGTTGAAACTCTTACAATGCCAGACTCAAAGGGAAGTGCAACATAAATCATTTCTTCATCAATAATCTCACAAATTCTTCTTGCCTTTCCAATTTCTCCACCTAATGCCTGCTGTACTTCAGGACAGTCAGCAAGATCGTCTAAATAATATTTAGGAAAGTACGAGTCTGCTATTACCTTACCATTGTAATCAATTAATGTAATTGTACGTTTAATTTTATCCCCTAATCTACTGATAATTTCCGCAGATTGCCAGTCATCGCAGCTTTCTAACCAATAACTAACCAGTTTAGCATCAGAAATTAAATCTATATACAAATTTTCTATAATAGTATTTGATGCATACAATGTAACAAAAAACGTGGTAACCCCCATACTTAATAAGGTTACCACCAATACTAAACCTGTCAGTTTAAGGAGCAAAGGCCTACGCAACCTAATTCCCCCTTAATTTATAACCAACACCATGGATAGTTTCGATGCGTTCTTCTCCTTCAGGACCCAATTTTCTACGTAGATGACGGATGTGCACATCTACAGTACGAGTTTCCCCTTCATATTCGTAACCCCATACTTTTTGCAGTAAAAATTCACGCGTTAATACTTTTCCCACATTCTGCAGAAATGTATGCAGTAAATCAAACTCTTTGCGAGTCAGCTCAACTAATTCGCCTTTTACCTTTACTTCTCTTGTGTCTACCTTCATAAAAATCGAGCCCACTTGAAACTCATCAATATCATCATCTTCCTGCCCGCTGGAGCGACGGAGAACGGCTTTAATTCGAGCAACTAATTCTAATGGACTAAACGGCTTAGTAATATAGTCATCTGCACCTAATTCTAATCCCAATACACGCTCTAATTCGGTTTCTTTGGCAGTCAGCATTATAATCGGAGTATTACTGGTTTTTCGAATTGCTTTACAGACATCATAACCATCTTTTCCGGGCAGCATTAAGTCCAGTACAATTAAGTCAGGTTTGTTCCTTTCAAACATTTCAATAGCTTGATTACCATCACCTGCTAATTCTACATCAAACCCGGCTTGTTCCAAATTAAATTTGATTAATTCCTGAATAGGAACTTCATCGTCTACAACCAAAATCCGCTGTTTCATATTATCACCCCTTAACTTTATTATGCAATCAATATGCAACCCCATCAAGTTCATAATCTGCTGCCTTGTTTTCTATTCTAATTATTACTTTATGAGGTAAACACACAATTGTTTGACCAACTTGCTGCGCCCAGCCAAAATTCACACACAACCGATCAGGACAGTCAGCTTCGATTACTCGCACTTTTCCATCCTCAAATGCAAGAGTATTAAAACCGGCAGCTGTTTCAACACGATATTGCTTAATTTCGCCATCTAGACTAAATTTTTCAACTATCTCTCCGTCAATTTCCAAAACTGCAATATTCCCAAGTTCTTGATCACGGAAAAAACAACTATATACAAAAGATATCCCTATTAACATAGTTACGACGAGAACAAGCAAATCTCCTTTTCTCATTCTCATATTATTACCCCTTTATAAAAAAACCCCTATTCTTAAGCAAAATTCTTAAAAAAAGGGTCTCGTTTCATATCCACTTCATGGCGGAGGGGGTGGGATTTGAACCCACGGAGGGCGCAAACCCTCGACGGTTTTCAAGACCGCTCCATTCGTCCACTCTGGCACCCCTCCACACAAAAGCTATTATACATTAAAATTAGACTTTTAACAAGTGGTTTTCAATCGAT
>JAAZMN010000032.1 GCA_012798795.1 Bacillota bacterium
CTGGAATATCGTTCATTTGGCGATAGCGAATTGCTCTTGCAGTATTCCATGATAAAAACACTGCGTCTATAGCTCCTCGCAATTGAGCTATCGGGTCTTCAGGAAATAATCTGCCAGCAGATTTCTTAATTACAGCTTTAAACTTATCCACAACTTCCATTAAATCTTCAGCCGTCAGGTCAGTGTCATCTTTAACACCTTTGGCTTTTTTTGTCTCTTCTAAAACCTGTTCAAAATCCGCATGTTCCACACCCATTACTACATCACCGTACATCTGAATAAAACGACGATAAGAATCCCAGCCAAATCTGGGATTATCGGATTTAGCTATCAAACCCTGTACAGTCTGATCATTTAATCCTAAGTTCAACACAGTATCCATCATTCCAGGCATTGATACACGAGCCCCTGATCTGACTGATACTAATAATGGATTAGAACTATCGCCGAATTTAGCCCCCATGGCTGTTTCAAGCTTCGCTAAATTTTCCATTATCTGTTTTTCCAGCCCTGCCGGCCATTTCTGATCATTAGTGTAAAACTCAACACATGCTTCGGTAGTAATGGTAAACCCGGCAGGTACCGGTATATTTAATTCAACCATTTCTGCAAGATTTGCACCCTTACCGCCAACTAAATTCTTGTTTCCGGCTTGACCGTCTGTCTGTCCACTGCCAAAAAAATAAACCCATTTTTTGGTTGTCATAGATGTTCCTCCTTCGACTGTTGTACATTTGTATTAATTATATTGCCCAAAAAGGAGAAAAACCCCTTCCTAGTTTTATACCGCTTTCTTATATTCGTGAAACTTATGGATAATCCTTCCTACCTAGGTTAGATTTCACATATCCATAACAATCAAGCCAAAATCAGCGTATTTCCCATATAGAGCGATTAACTTCTGCAATAATCCTAACCGGGTTTTGCGAATATTTTTATCTTGATCCATAATCATGACTGCTTCAAAAAACTCATCAACGGGTTTTTTCAGTGCTGCTAGTACAGATAAACCCGAAGTATATTCCCGGGCATCTAGTAATCTTGGCAGTTCGACTTCGGCAGCGGCAATGGCATCGTAAAAATTTCTATCCGCTGTAGTGAAAAAATCTTTATCTATGGAAGCTTCATGTTCACTACCAGCCACCAGCTTTGAGCATCGTTCAAATGCCGTGTATAAATTGGAAAAATCTTCGGTTTGTCTAAAGCGATCTAATGCATCAACTTTTACCTTAGCATTGGATAAATTTGATAATTTCTTCGCTAAAACAGCATTTATTGTGTCATAGCGATAGCCCATATCGAGTAGAATTACCCGCAGTCTATCACTGACAAAATCCAACAGCTCAGTGATTATCTGTTTTTCATTGTTAAATTTTGAACAATAACTGTCAAAAGCAGCAGCAATTAATTGGGAAACATCGATGTCTATATCATTTGTTAGTAAAACTTGTACAATTCCTAATGCTTGACGCCGCAGCGCAAATGGATCCTGGGATCCAGTGGGAATCATACCTAAACCAAAGTAACCGACTAGGTTATCAAGTTTATCAGCTATACCTACAATCACACCTGCTGTACTTTTAGGCAGCTCATCACCGGAAAAGCGCGGCTTATAATGCTCTGCAATACCATTGGCAACAGCTGAATCCTCGCCGCTGAGCAAAGCGTATTTTGATCCTATAATGCCCTGAAGCTCGGGAAATTCATTGACCATGTTTGTTACTAAATCAGCCTTAGCAAGTTTAGCTGTACGCAGTATCACATCTTGCTCATCTTCTTTATTCAATAATTGGGCTATTGCTTTAGCGGTCTGACACATGCGCACTACTTTGTCATACATAGAACCAAGACCATCGTGAAAAACTACAGAATCTAATTTATCTACGTACTGCTCTAATGGTTTTTTACAATCTTCATCAAAAAAGAACTTAGCATCCTGCAGACGGGCCCGCAATACCTTTTCATTACCTGATACAACTAGATCAAGGTGATTATCCGTTCCGTTGCGAACTCCAATAAAGTAAGGCATCAGCTGATTATTTTGGTCAAAAACAGGAAAGTAGCGTTGATGCTCTTTCATTGTTGTAATCAATACTTCCTGCGGTACTGCAAGAAACTGTTCATCATATCTACCTATAAATGCTGTAGGGAATTCCACCAAATGTGTTACCTCATTAAGCAGTCCCTGATCTTCTAATACGATTCCGTCTATTTTTTTGGCCAAGTCAGTCAGCTGATTTTTAATCATTTGTCTGCGATAATTATGGTCTGCAATTACATAGCCTGCTTCCAGATTCGTTAAATAGTCCTGAACATGATTAACGCTGATGGGTTCAACTGCAAGTTGACGGTGTCCATACGTTATTCTCCCGGACTTAATATTTTCAACTGAAAATTCAATAATTTGATCATCCAATAACGCTGCTATCCAGCGCAGCGGTCGAGCATATCTCAGCTCAAGATTTCCCCAACGCATATTTTTGGGAAACGATACAGCAGTAATTAATGAAGGCAGAATTCTTTCTAACACAGATTTGGTCGGTTCTCCTCCAACAAATCTATTAGCAAAAACATATTCTGCATCCCCTAGTTTTTTAACTACTAATTCTTCAGCGCTTACACCTTGGGCACGAGCAAATCCTAAAGCTGCTTTAGTTGGCTTACCATCTTTATAAGCAATGCTTTTTGCCGGTCCCTTGACTTCTTCCGCAAGATCATTCTGCTTTTCAGCAATTTTTCGGATAATTACTGCTAATCTGCGAGGAGTACTGTAACCCTCTACCTCACTATAGTCTATCCGCTCTGTGCTCAGTCTTTTAGTTAATAGTTGAATAAGTTGAGCTAATGCAGGTTCAATAAAACCTGCCGGTAATTCTTCCACACCAATTTCCAGTAATAATTGTTTCATCTTTTAAACCCGCCTTTTAACATTGGAAATCCCAGCTGCTCTCTTTCAGCAAGATACTTCTGTGCTGTATGACGAGCAAGAGCACGAACTCTCTTAATGAAGTAAGTACGTTCTGTCACACTAATAGCACCTCGTGCATCCAGCAAATTGAAAACATGAGAACACTTTAATACATAATCATATCCAGGTAACACTAAATCTCGTTCAATTAAGCGCTGTGCTTCAGTTTCATACATGTCAAATAATGTAAATAAGCTCTCTACATCTGAATGCTCAAAGTTGTATTTAGAGAATTCTATTTCATTTTGCATAAATACATCCCTATACGAGATGTGATCTACCCACTCAAGATCAAATATACTGTCAACACCTTGGATAAACATGGCCAGTCTTTCAATTCCATAAGTTATCTCCGCCGATACTGGCCTGACTTCAATTCCTCCCACCTGTTGAAAGTAGGTGAATTGAGTTATCTCCATACCATCCAGCCATACCTCCCAACCTAAGCCCGAGGCACCTAACGTAGGCGATTCCCAATCATCTTCTACAAACCTCACATCATGATTTTTTAAATCGATTCCTAATGCTTCCAGGCTTACCAAAAATAATTCCTGCACATTATCGGGCGAAGGTTTTAAAATAACCTGAAATTGATAATAATGCTGTACGCGATTGGGATTTTCACCGTAGCGTCCATCTGTAGGACGTCGGCAGGGCTGAACATATGCTACGTTCCACGGCTCAGGGCCAAGTGCTTTAAGAAATGTAGCAGGCGACATTGTTCCCGCACCCACTTCAATATCATATGGTTGATAGATGATACAGTTTTGATTACTCCAATATTCCTGCAACTTCATAATAATCTGTTGAAAATTCATTGTGCATTCTTCCCCTCAAATGCAAATTGCGCAATAATATAAAAATAAACCTCCAGCCCAAACAATCAGGGACGAAAGGTTTATTCTTCCGCTTTTATAAACATAGCAAAAATGCAATTTGCTGTCAAGCTGTTTAATGCCCATTTTTGAGCTGATCAAATTCTATAGTACACTTTGTTAAAAGGCAAGTAAGCCCTGCTAATAATATTAATTTAGGTGCCAAAACCGTACCGATTACTCCAATTGTTACGGGAAATTCCATGACAATACGATCATTGGCTTTGATCCGAATATTAGTGACATTCCCTCTTTTTATTAACTGCTTAACCTTATCTACAACCTCCAACCCTCTAACTTCCCAACGGCTTGTAATAGTCTGATTTTCATAGGCTATTAATGCTTCCATTACATCCCAGCTGTTAGCTTCGAGTAATTGACGAGCATCTGCAAAACTCAACCCGGTTCGTTCCCGAATTACATCAATCTTTTGCAGTTCTTCGCTTAACAATTCCACAGTCACCTAATCTTTCACCTCCGAATGATCGAATTCCTTCAAAGTATGAATAAACTCCAATGAGCGTAATGGCCTATCCAATCGATAATCCAAATAATCCCTCATACACAGCTCTAATTCAGCTAAACTCTGATCCGATGGATGTAAAATACCTATACGCGACCAATCCCACTCCAATATCCGCTTGATTAATTCTAAAGTACCCTTGTTCAGCTTTCTGACCGGTGCCATTTTGGCTCTGCAATTATGGCACACAATACCGCCTTCACGAGAAAAATATACATCATTTTCCACAGTATTACCACAGTTAAGACATGTAGATAATTGAGGCTGGTACCCTAATTGTTTGATAAATATCAATTCGAAAGTCCGCAGAGCAAACTTAATCTGCCTTTCATCAATCATTCTTAATGTATTATAAATTAATGTAAAAGTTGCATCATTTGGTACGTCCACTTCAGTAAACACATCAACCAATTCACATATATACATAGCTGCGGCCATTTTTTCTAGATCATCACGTAATGACTGAAATGAAAAAACAATTTCCCCCTGAGCTATGGTATCTAAAGAACGACCTTCAAAAATAAGATATTGCCCGTAAGTAAAAACTTGAGTAGAACCGAGTAAGCGGTTGCGAATCCTGCGTGAACCCCGAGCCACTGCTTCTATTTTACCTCTTTTTTTTGTATATAAAGTAACAATTTTATCAGCTTCACCCAAATTTCTTGTGCGTAAGACCAATCCACCGGTCTTATACAAGCCATTCATCCTCTCTCTCGGGCCACCTCATACAAGTCGTCATCCATCTTTTTCTTATTTTCTGCATCAAATCCAATGTCGCTAAATTTATAAAGTAAATATAAACCAATCTCGCCAGTCTTTGTAAACAAATTCCAAAAAACTCTGTCCGACACAGAAGATACCCCCCTCTGAAATTTATCGTTCCCATCAGAAAAAAGGTTATGCCTTAAAGAAAAAGAAAAAATCAATACAACCTGTAGAAAAAGTGTCCATTAAAATTCTACTCTGTAGTACACTCAAACCCTAAATATTCATAAGCTAAACTTGTGATAACCCTACCTCTAGCAGTACGCTGTAAAAAACCTAACTGCATTAAATAGGGCTCATATACATCTTCAATTGTATTAGCTTCTTCACTGATTGCAGCAGCTATTGTATCCACTCCCACTGGACCGCCATTAAACACTCGAATAATTGTGGTCAGCAGTTTGCGATCTACTTGATCTAATCCATATTGATCAATTTCAAACATTGCCAAAGCATCTTTGGCAACTGCCAGTGTAATGCAGTTATCTGCTTTTACCTGGGCATAATCTCTAACTCGCCGCAGCAAACGATTCGCCACCCTAGGTGTTCCCCGAGCACGTCTGGCAATTTCCATAGCCCCAGGTTCGTCAATATCAACACCGAGAATTTTGGCTGCTCGCTGTACAATTTTACATAAATCACTTTCCTGATAAAATTCTAACCGATTAATTACGCCGAAGCGATCCCGTAGCGGTCCAGTTAACATACCTGCTCTAGTCGTGGCACCTACTAAAGTAAAGGCAGGTAGTTCCAATCTGACAGAGCGCGCACCGGGACCTTTGCCGATAATAATGTCAACTACATTTTCTTCCATGGCCGGATAGAGAATTTCCTCCACTGTATGATTAAGTCGATGAATTTCATCAATAAACAGCACGTCTTTTGGCTGCAAATTAGTTAAAATTGCTACTAAATCGCCCTGCCGTTCAACAGCCGGGCCTGATGTAGTATAGATTCCAACCCCTAATTCATTAGCGATAATATAAGCAAGGCTGGTTTTCCCTAACCCCGGAGGGCCGTATAATAACACATGATCTAAGGCCTCATTACGCTGTTTTGCTGCTGTGATAAACAAGCGCATCTGTTCCTTGACCTTAGTCTGTCCAATGTATTCAGAAAGTTTACTCGGTCGGAGAGTCAGCTCCAAATCCTTATCCTCAGGCTTTTTCCAGCCATTTACTAAACGTTCTTCTTCCATCAGCTGCTCTCACTCCTTCCGGCTAAAGACAAGGCAAATTTCAGCAGTACTTGTAAATCATCAATATCCGGTAATTGTGAACATGCATGACTAATCATAGTCTCGGCTTCAGTCCATGTGTAACCTAAAGCTAATAAAGCCGACAGTGCATCCTGAATAACTCCTCCGTTAGATAAAGATAATTCACTTATACCCAGATCCACATCTTTATATGCTTCATTTAAGGGATCCCGCAATTCCAAAATTAATCGCTCTGCAGTCTTTTTACCAATTCCACTAATTCGAGTTAGAGCTGCACGATTTTCTCCTAAAATTGCTGTCACAAACTCACCTGCAGTCATCGCTAATAAGATATTAAGTGCAGTTTTACATCCGGTGCCCGAAACCGTAATAATTCGCTGAAAAAGACGTTTTTCATCTAAAGACGCAAATCCATATAAATCAATACCGTTATCTTTAATATGCATATGTGTATGCAGAGCCACTGAATCAGAGCTATCCTTTGTTTTGTTTAATGCTGCTCCACTCAGCTGCAATTCATACCCGACTCCATTTACATCAAGAATAATCCTATTTTCTTCTTGGCTGACTATTCTACCGCGCAATAATGAAATCATACTTGTCCTCTCCATCCTCGCCCATTGTATGCATGACAAATACCGACTGCTAAAGCATCGGCTGCATCATCCGGTTTTGGTATTTCTTCTAATCCTAACAATAGCCGCACCATATAACCAACCTGTTCTTTCGGTGCTGTCCCTACTCCTGTTACAGATTGCTTCACCTGTAACGGAGTGTACTCAGCGACGGATATACCCTGATGGACAGCGGCTAAAATAATTACACCGCGTGCTTGACCGACAGTTAAAGCTGTGGACACGTTACGATTAAAAAACAAATCTTCAACTGCAAGACACTCCGGATTGAACTCTTGGATTAAAGCCTGAACACTACCGTAAATTGTCGATAACCTCAAATCCATCTTTTGCTTAGCTGGTGTACGGATAGTTCCATATCCTAAAAGCGTAAGTTTACCTCTGCTATTTGTTTCTATCACTCCATACCCACTAATTGCAGTTCCCGGATCAATGCCCAGTATTACCATTATAACACTTCCTTCATGGGTTGAGTTCGACATTTTAGATCAGACTCCTTCGCATTTTTGTACAAAAAAAGAGAAACTGCCGCACAATGAAGGACTCATGTCCGGCAATCCCCCCTGAATTAAGCTTCACCTATCTTGGAAAATGCAGTCCTTCTAAAATACTGTATTTCTCTTCTTCATCCGTGAAGGGGATTCCTTGACGCAAATTTTCAATCTCAAACTCCGGCATCTTTAAAATCGAAACATCAGTCAGTTCCAGTAAGATTCCCCCAGCCCCAGGCTGCCCCTGAAAAACTGCAGCAAAATCACGAAAAATACCCAAATACAACTGTTGATCACAACCTGAGTCTAAATTACTTTCTGTTTCGGCCTTAACCTGATGCTCCACACTAAAATCAGGACTGAATAGTATTGAATTTAAATTTTTGGGTATGGTTTGACCGTTTAATCCTAAATTCGATAACCAAAATGATAAAGCAAAACTAATAGAAAAGAAAACAAGTGCGATAAAGGCTGTCGCCCATATCCTCCGCATTATGCCCACCCTTTTTATAACATTATTTCCCGGGTGTTCACAATCTATGCTTAATGAATAATATGCGGACAATATGTTCAGTCGGATGATTCATAATTTGTATATACTTGCTGTACATCATCTAATTCTTCTAATACATCAATCAGTTCTTCAATTTTTTCTTCATCTTCAGCAGAAACTATCACTGAATTTTTAGGAATTCTGCTGACTTCATCTATTAAAAATTCTGTATATCCTGCTTCAACAAAAGCTGTTTTAACCTCAGGAAATCTGGTTGGTTCAGTAATAATTTTTAATACATCCTCTTCAGTTTCCACATCCTCTGCTCCTGCTTCCAACGCAATCATCATTACCTCATCTTCGTCAATAGCATCATTTTGCTCAATCACGAGTAAACCCTTCTGTTCAAAAATCCAAGCAACACATCCGGTTTCGCCTAGGTTACCTCCTGCTTTCGACAATCTATGTCGGATTTCACTTGCCGTTCGATTGCGATTATCAGTTACGACTTCTAGCAGAATGGCAACACCGCACGGGCCATAACCTTCATAAATTATCTCCTCATAGTTATCCCCGTCTAAGCCGCCGATACCCCTGCTAATAGAACGTTCTATATTATCGTTTGGCATATTTATTGCTTTGGCTTTATCAATTGCAAGTCGTAATTTAAGGTTAGATTCAGGGTCAGGGCCACCTTCTTTAACAGCGACAGTTATCTGCCGTACTATTTTTGTAAAAGCTTGGCCCCGTCTAGTATCCTGGGCCGCCTTTTTACGTTTGATATTTGCCCACTTTGAATGTCCTGCCACAAAATCACTTCCCTTCAACCCATATTTTAGCACAGCTGTTTGTTATTGCCAAGACCATGGAAAAGTAATACTAATTAAATGGTGATTTTATCAGTGCTTGGACAATGTAATAGCGGAGTAATAAATATGATAAAATAACCATAATTACAGCAGCTAAAGGAGAAAGTATTTGAGAAATTAAAATAAAGTCATACAAGCCGTGCATGAAAGCAGCAATAAGCAGACCCTTTATTAAATCAGTGTGAGGCTCTTGTCCAAATTTCGCTCTACCGCAAAATGCACCGAAAATACCGGAAAAGCAAGCATGAGCCAAAGAAGCAGTAAATGCTCTGAATGGAACAATGGAAAGCCCGAAAGCTGCAGTATAAAGTATATTTTCTACCACAGAAAATCCAATCCCCGCAGTGATTCCATAGATGATTCCGTCCATAGGTTCATTTAGTTCATAACTTTTAAAGGCGGCGAAATAGACAGCAGCTGCTTTAAAAAATTCCTCTCCAAGACCAATAACAAGAAAAGACATTATTGCCTTAGTTGTTAACGAATGCTCTTGAGTCAAAAAGCTGCTAAAAGGATACTCCAGGAGCGCTGCAAACACAACCGACGCTGCCCCTGCTAAAAACACACGAACTAATAAGAAAAACGGTTCCGGTTCAAATCTGTCCTGAAGATAAAAATATCGCACCCAGAGCAGTCCGGGAATTAATGATGCGAGCACAACTACTACAAAATTCAAGTCACCACTCCTAAAGAAATTGATCTTTTCATTAATGTCAGCTATTTTAAAATGATCTATACTTACCAAATACTCATTTGTGATGAATAACTTTAATCAACGCTGCAGGACTTTCCAAAAATTAGTTGAAGTTATTAGTAGACATTACCATTAGCTAAAGATCAGGAGGATAAATTATGAAAAAGATTGCTGATGTTTTACGAAGTGGTGATTGGAAGAACGAAAAGCATGTACCGATAATCACTGCACCTAAATCCGTGAAAAAAGATGAGAGCTTCACAGTAGCAGTTCACGTCGGTGAAAATATTCCCCACCCTAATACTACTGAGCATCATATTCGCTGGATTAAACTGCTTTTCCAACCAGATGATGGCTTTACTTATGAATTAGGAGACTTTCAGTTTACTGCACATGGCGAAGCAACAGCCGGAGCTAATCAAGGGCCAGCATACACTGAACCTAAAATTACAGCTGAAATAAAATTAAAGACGTCCGGTACTCTGATGGCACTGAGTTTCTGCAATATCCATGGATTATGGGAATATTACCAGCAAATTGAAGTTATATAACTTACCATACCTCATCTGAATTTAGCTGTGGGTGAGGTATGTTTATTTTACTGATTTCCACTCAGTTTTTCAATTAGCTTGATAATTTCATCAGAAGCATTTTTTAACTTAGACTGTTCCATTGCTTTTACATAATCTGCTTGCTTATGATTTAAATGCCGAATAGTGCTTAATAATTCACTTTGAGTTAAATTCTCTTCTTTCAATACTACGCTAAAACCTTGTTTTGCAAATGATTCTGCATTTAACACTTGATCTCCCCGGCTAGCTCCTTTGGATAAAGGAATTAATACATGAGGTTTTTTTAATGCCAATAATTCAAATAAAACATTAGCACCGGCTCTTGAAACAACCAGGTCGGCAAGGGCAAATATATCAGGCAGTTCTTGAGAAACATATTCAAACTGGCAGTAGCCTGGAGCTTCAATTGATAAATCCAAATTGCCTTTACCGCAGATATGAATCAATTGAAATTCGCGCAGTAGTTCATCTAATCCTAAGCGAATTACCTGATTAATCCGTACAGCCCCCAAGCTCCCTCCTATAACCAATATTACCGGTTTTTCTTCTGTAAACTTACACATTTCTCGGGCTCGGTTCTTGTCACCAGAAAACAGCGTCTTCCTAATGGGATTACCGGTAATTGTTGCTTTCTCTTTAGGTACATATTCAATTGTTTCTGGGAAAGCAAGACACAGATGGGCAGCAAATGGCAATGCTAGTTTATTGGCAAGCCCGGGAGTGAAATCAGACTCATGTAAAACTACAGGAATTCCCAGAAACTTAGCTGCCACAGATACCGGCAGCGAAACAAAACCGCCTTTACTGAAAACAATGTTAGGTCTAATTTTTCGTAATATAAAATAAGCATCAATGACACCTTTTACCACTCTAAACGGATCAGTGAAATTCTTTACATCAAAGTACCGCCGCAGTTTTCCTGCACTAATGGGATGGTATGGAATTGAATCACCAATTAATTCACGTTCTATCCCATAATGCGTACCGATGTAATCAATTTTCCAATTTAGTTTAGTTAATTCTGGAATTAATGCTAAGTTTGGAGTAACATGACCAGCAGAACCACCGCCTGTTAAAACAATCCTTTTCACCCGCATATGCCTCCTACCTCAAATCTAATGAAGTGCTTACATTAAGAGTAACAGAATTTCCCATATTTTCCAAGACCTGCATTGAATGTCCTTGCACTAAGCAGGAAATCTTACCATAACATAGAAACTATGCATATAATTACCAATAACTCTAAGGGGGGTATATTATGTCAGATAGAATACCTCTAGAAGACTTATTCGGCGATATTATTCAAAAAGCACGTCAAGGGTTGAATTTCAGCCAACAAGATTTGGCTGAAAAACTTGATTTGACTCTTAAACAAATTGAAGCAATTGAATCATATCGTTTAATTCCTGAAAGGATATATATTAATCGACTGGCTCGTGTTCTCCAATTAAACCCGGTGCGATTAGGGAATATCATTAAACTAAAATCCATTAATTCTTTTATAAAGACTGTAACTGATGCTTTTGAAACTCATATCTTATATGGAAAACCCGGCCAAGCAAATTGTTATATTACAGTATCAAAACGCATAAAATCATGTGTGATTATTGATCCGGGAGTCAATATTAATCGGATTACCGAAATAATAAAACAAATCGACTGCCAACCTCAAGCTGTATTGATCACTCATAATCATACAGATCACACCCATAACTTGAATGCTATCGTTGAATTGTATAATTGTGAAGTATATCCGGATACCATCAGTGCTCTAGAACTAACTGCTTTACTGCCTGAAATCGAAATTTGGAAAACACCCGGTCACTCCGATGAGAGTAAGTGCTTTCTCCTACCAGGATCTATATTTGTCGGCGATTTAATGTTTGCCGGTTCAGTAGGCAGAGCCAACCCTAAGTGTTGGGCTAGACATCGAGAATTTGTAAATCAAGTACTGACACTGGAAAATGACACTTATATTTTCCCAGGACATGGACCGGTAACTACAGTTAAGACAGAGAAGAAGATTAATCCTTTTTATGAATTAGAGGCGAAATAAAAATGAAACAACCGGTTCAAATGTGTAAGTTCATTAATGAAAATCTTGCAGAAGTCAATTTATTTGGAGACGATCAACGCAAATTGAATACAGTCCAAAATAGTACTTTCCGCATCTCTCCGCAACCGTTTACCATTGATATTGATACATACAATGTACTGAACAATCTGGGCCCGTTACTATATAAGTTTTATCAAGGGATAAATAATCTGTACGATTTATCAGTTCGTGGGCATCTTCCTAATTGGATCCACCTATACCTTGATGCCGGTAAAACCGAACTGGTGCTCAATTATGGGCAAATGCGTCGCTTTAAGCAAGATATACCATTAATAATTCGCCCAGACATTATTCTTACAGACAATGGATTAAGTATATCCGAACTGGACTCCGTTCCCGGCGGATTTGGCCTACTTGCTGCTTTATCAGAACAATATGCCGAATTGGGCTGGGAACTCGTTGGTGGAAATGACGGTATTATAAAAGGTTTTTCTAATATTATTCGTTCACTCACCGATAAACCTAATCCTATTTTGGCAATTATTGTTTCACAGGAATCCAGTGACTATTTAGGTGAAATGCAATGGACAGCCTCTGCTCTTAATAAACATGGATTACTAAGTTTTACTACTGCGCCTGAAGATATTATTTTCAAAGAAAACGGATTGTTTGTTGAAAAAAATAATCAATTATACCAGATTGATGTAGTCTATCGATTCTTTGAACTGTTTGATCTAAAAAATATCCCTAAAATTGATCTAATCCTCTATGCAATTCGCAAACAATTAGTAGTAGTCACTCCGCCGATAAAAAGCTATCTTGAAGAGAAAATGTTGTTTGCACTTTTCCACCATCCCGGTTTAAAAGATTACTGGATTAGTCAGCTTGGAGAATCAGGCTTTCATCAATTAAAGAAAGTTTTCCCTTATACATGGATATTGGATAATCGACCTGTTCCACCATATGCAACCATTCCAAATTTAAATATAGCAGAAAACCCAGTTACAGATTGGAATCAACTGAAAACAATGACTAAAAGCCAGCGAGAACTAGTAATCAAAATCTCCGGCTTTTCTGAACTTGCTTGGGGAAGCCGTGGCGTAAGTATCGGTCATGACATGTCTAAAGCTGACTGGGCGGAAGTTATCGACAACGCCCTTGATAGCTTTCCCAATAATCCATATATACTGCAGAGATTTATGAAAGGCAGGCAAGTTTCAGCAGAGTATTATGATTTTGAAGAAAATAAACTGAAAAACATGCGGGGACGGGTTAGACTGTGCCCCTATTATATGATATATGATGATAAAGTACATCTAACCGGTGCTTTGGCTACCATCTGCCCTCTCAATAAAAAAATAATTCACGGCATGGTAGATTCGATCATGATTCCCACATCATTAGCAGAGGAGTGAGTGACATATACAGACAAGAAAAGAATTGGCGAAACTGGAGTTGGCAGTTTGCTAACCGGCTGCGGACTCAAGCAGATTTTGAAAAGTATTTTACTCTTACAGACAGCGAAAAAATGGCCTTTTTGGGCAAACCGCCTTTTGCAGTGGCTGTCACTCCTTATTATGCATCGCTAATAGATAAATTGAATCCTAACTGCCCTATCAGGCGTCAGGCAATACCATTAAGTCAAGAATTAACTTGTGGCATCAATGATTTAACGGATCCGCTTAATGAAGAAAGATTATCTCCCGTTGATAATTTGATCCACCGTTATCCTGATCGAGTATTATTAATTGCTACTGAAATCTGTCACACATACTGCCGTCACTGCACTCGCAGGAGAAGAGTAGGGGTTAAAAAATTAGTAATTAGTCATGAACAGTTAAACAATGCAGTGGCCTATATCAGCAGTAATAAACAAATACGCGATGTATTAATCAGCGGCGGTGACCCATTGACCTTAAATGATCAACAGTTGGAAAAAATTATCAAAGCGATTAGAGATATCCCGCATGTTGAAGTAATCCGAATTGGCACCCGGACCCCTGTTACTAACCCATTTCGAATTACAGAAGAACTGGTTCAAATGTTAAAAGCATATCATCCTCTTTGGATGAATACTCAGTTTAATCATTATCTGGAAATTACGGAAGAAGCAAAGCAGGCATGTAAATTACTAGTTGATGCAGGAATACCCTTGGGAAATCAAACAGTATTACTGCGGGGAATCAATGACAGCGTAGAAGTCCAGAAAAAGCTAGTTCAAAAATTAATTCAAATCCGAGTTCGGCCCTATTACTTATACCAATGTGACCTAGCCGAAGGTATTGAGCATTTTCGAACACCGGTAGCACTGGGAACAGAAATTATGGAAAGTTTACAGGGCCATACTTCTGGATTTGCGGTTCCATCTTTTGTGATTGATGCACCTGGTGGCGGTGGTAAGATTCCTGTATTACCACAATATGTAATCTGCCAAACTCCAAAAAAAGTTGTGCTGAGAAATTATGAAGGAAAAATGTTTACTTATCCCGAACCAAATAAAAAATGGAAAGAGGAATGAAATCTATGAATCCTGTTGCTTTTTCAATTGGTAGTTTGGATATATATTGGTATGGTATTCTAGTCGCTACCGCATTCTTAATTGGCTACCTAAATACACTGCACAACACAAAGCGATACGGTCTCGATTCGGATTTAGTACAAGATCTGTTATTCAAGCTCTGTATTGCTGTAATTATCGGTGCACGTTTAGGAGTGATTGTAGTCAACTTAGAATACTATCTGGCCAATCCTCTGCACATGTTGACCCGTGCAGGTCTTGGTTCCCACGGAGCGATAATAACTGCTATGGTCTTAGGATATTTCTGGGTGAAAAAGGCAAACCTATCCTATTGGACCATGGCCGACGCCATTGCACCGTCAATTTCAATAGGACATATTTTCGTGCGTTTAGGAAATTTCATCAACGGAGAACTTTATGGTTCACCGACAGCTCTGCCTTGGGCAGTCGAATTTCCATACAGCGGACAACCGGTCCATCCGGCACAGATTTATGAAACGCTGATATCTGGGATCATTCTCATTTTTGCTCTAAAATGGGCCCGAAAACCCAAATATCCAGGATACGCTTTTTTTAGAGTAATGCTGGTTCATTCTATTGTGCGATTCTTTATTGACTTTATTAGACAGCATTCCTCATTAATCGGACCTTTTGTATTAACCCAAATAATTGCACTTGGATTTACAGTTGTACTTACGATACATTTGTTCAGAATTGAATCTCGCAGACGCAAGGAACAGCAGTAATTTAATTTCTTTTTATGCTAATTAGGTTCAATGTGAATACTGATATGATTAGCTTTTTCAATCTTAAGCTTAATTGCATTTTCCACATCATGTACGATCTGATGGCCTTCGCTAAGACTCATGTCAGAGTCAGCTGTAATGGTTAGCGACACATGATAATCTGTACCAAAACTGTGTACGAAAACATCTTTTACCGCAGTAATCTCATTAATACTGAGAGCTGCGGTTTTAATTGTTTCTATAATCTCGGATTCCAGTTGTGAATCCATTACCTCATCAACAGCTGTTAAAAATATCGCTGCACCGGTTTTAATAATTAACAATGAAACAACGATGGCTGCCAAGGCATCCACCCATGGCCATCCTAATCGGGCTAGTATTATACCGGTTAGAGAAGCAATCGATGACATAGAATCCGAACGATGATGCCATGCATCTGCTATTAGTGCTTGACTTTGGATCTGTTTACCAACTCTATAAGTGTAGCGGTACATCCATTCCTTAACAATTATCGAAATTAAAGCTCCCCAAATAGCGATGCTTGAAGGGGTCACAGCATTACCTATCCGGATTGCCTTAAATCCTGAATAAAGAATGTTAAAACCCGTTATGATTAGAATAATAGCGAGTATTTTAGCAGCAATAGTTTCAGCTCTGCCATGTCCGTAAGGATGTTTGGTATCAGCAGGTTGTTTAGCAATCCTCATACCTAATATCACCACGATAGTTGATAAAAAATCCGATGCAGAATGAAAAGAATCGGCAATTAATGCTCTGCTGTGGGAGAGCAGGCCGATGATTAATTTAAACAATGACAGCAGCCCATTAATAGTTAATGTATGCAGCGATACTTTTTTTGCTTGTTGATAACGGCCCATGAACAAATCTTCCCCTAAATTTGGTGATAAAAAATCTATGAAACTTACTATTAGTACAAGTCAAGTATCATAGATTTCTTTGCATTCATAATGTATTCTATGTTTCATCTTGAGATTAGTGCAAATTTATCATCTTAATTCTTCTTAAATAACGGCTGCAGCACTTTAAATAAACCAAAACCAACCACAGACATAATAATACCTTTTAGCAGATTAAAGGGTACAATAGCGTAAACAATAAGTGTCCTAAAATCTATGATCAATGAGTTTATTTTGGCTGCTGTATTCACGATAGAATCTACTGGAATATCGAAAGCTCTAGCATAAAACGGAATTAGGATAAAGTAATTAAATATTCCTCCAAATATAGCCATAGATATCACAGCAGTAAGGCATCCTACCAGAACCCCTTTTCTATTAACCTGCTTTTGATAAATTATTCCTAGCGGGATAACATAAGCTATGCCTACTAAAAAGTTTGCCAACTCACCTACACCGAAAGTATTACTGCCAATAATAATCTTCAGCAAATTTTTAAGAAACTCAATGGCTACACCTGCCCAAGTCCCCATGGCAAATGTTCCGATGATAGAAGGTACATCACTTATATCCATTTTTAAAAATGCAGGAAAAATTGGCAGCGGAAAATCCAGCAGCATTAAAACAACCCCAACCCCTGATAACATACCGATTTTAACCACAGAACCGGTGTCAAGCAATACCCGCCGTTGTTTTTTTAAATCTAATTTCATTTCACACCCTCTTCTCTGTAATAAAAAAACAACTTGAAATTCTTCAAGTTGCATATTGCTTGGAAAGTTACCAAAATATCCGAACTACCTGATTATCCTGTAACCTTTTCTTCTCTCATCCAGACTTTACTGTCGGTTTTGGAATTTCACCAAATCAACAGTGAAAACTCACTGCTCGCGGACTGTTAACCGCCGGTCAGGAATTGCACCCTGCCCCGAAGAATTTCTTATGATGTTTTGACTTAATTATAGAATACAAACTCAGCATCGTCAAGAGTGTTTTTATTAAAAAAGTAGATTTTGTTGATAAAATAATATATAATATATAGTAATATATATTTCAATGTCCAAGTACACTTAATAAAGGAGATATCAAACACAGCAATGAATAATTTAGGATTAATGAAAGCAGATGATTTTCCAAAAATATACGATATTATGGTAGAATCATTTCCAACATGTGAAATTAGATCATATCAAAAAGCACTACAACTGCTTAATAATCCTAATTACAAAATAATTGTAATCCAGGATCAACAACTTAAAAAAATCAGTGGGTTTTTTGCAGTATGGAACTTAACATCGTTTAACTTTATTGAACATTTTGCCGTTAGAAAAGATATGCGCGGTTTAGGCATCGGTTCAAAAGCAATGAAAAAATATATTCACATAAATAGCAGGCCTTTAGTATTAGAAGTGGAAGCATTTCCTACTGAGGAGGCCAAACGACGAATAAAATTTTATCAGCGATTAGGGTTTGTTGAAAATGAACTAGCTTATTTACAACCTCCAATTGAAAAAGGACAGGCGCGTCCACCTTTAAAAATCATGAACTGCCCATCCCCTATTCCCAAAAAGAATTATAAAAATATTAAGGCTGTACTTTTCTCTAAAATATATGGCATTGAAATTTAACTTAAACGCTGCCTTGTAGAAAGAAAGTAGTTCTACTCCAATCTCCAAGAACTTATTGTTCTTTCAAAATATCTCTTATCTCAGTCAATAACACCTCTTCTTTTGAAGGTTTAGGTGGTGAAGCAGGTCCTTAGTATCTTTACTTTAATAATAACTCTTTGCAATAATTCTCCTTTTATTTCAAAATCCCTGCTTGAATCAAATAAGTTTCTCTGCAAGTAAGGTGTTCACAGCTGCTAATAAATTTGGGCTTACTAAATCAACTCCTTCGGGGGCGTGATTTCTTGAACCTATGTAAATTGTTTTAGTCCCGGCGGCCTGACCTGCTATTATATCTACATCGCGATCTCCTACTGTATAACTGTTTGACAAATCTATGTGATATTGATCAGCTAACGCTGTTATCATACCAGGTTTGGGTTTTCGACAGCTGCAGTCTGATTGGGGTTTGTGAATACATACCGCGATTTGATCAATATGCGCACCGTCTTTTTCCATTTCCTGAAGTAGCTTACAGTGAATTTCTTGTAAAGCTTCGCGACTAAAATACCCTAGCCCTACTCCTCCCTGATTAGTTACTACAAAAACACGATATCCTAGTTCATTTAGTTTACGAACAGCTTGACCTACTCCGGGAATCATAACTAATTCATCAGCATTGTTCGGAGGATGCTTATAACTTCTATTAAGGACCCCATCTCTGTCTAGAAAAAAAGCTCGCTGTTTCATTATACGCTCGTTTCCTCTCTCAACCTATATGTACTATTGAGTTATTTCTTCCGGGTAACCTAAAATCTTTAGCAACTGGATTGCATTTCTTGTTGTTGATGGCCCGGGTTTTAATGTGTAATCAAAACTCAACCCGTGTTCTGCTAATTCTTCACGAAAATGATAATTATCAAAATCAGATGCGAGCATGTTGGTTAATTCTAAATCATGAGTCGCCGCTAAAACAAAACTATTCTGGTGCACAATATATCTAAGTACACTGCAACCTGCTTTTATTCTTTCTTCAGAATTGGTCCCCCGATACATTTCGTCAAGTATTGCTAATGTGGTAATCTCATCATTCTGTTTGGTTTGAGAAATTATTCGTAAAATTGACTGAGCCTCCACTAAATAATAACTTTTACCTTCAATAATATTATCGGCACGGCCGATAACTGTAAGCAGTTTTACAAATTCCGACTTGTATTCTCTGGCAAAACAAGTATACACTGTTTGAGCAAATAATGCATTTATGCCAATGGTGCGTAAAAATGTAGATTTTCCCGACATATTTGAACCTGTTATCAGTATTCCTTTATCTTGAACAGTTAATGAATTAGCTACCGGGTTCTTAAGTAAAGGATGGTACATTTCAATTCCTCGGATTTCCTTTACATCTAATCTGGTAGTTTTTAGTGCAGGTTCACAATAATACTGCAGTGATTCTCGATATGATGCAATAGCCTGATAAGCATCTAAATCACCAATGATTTGAAAGATAGTGCGAAATGACTGACGATTCTTATTGATAATATTGATAGCTCGGTAAAAACCCTTAATCTCTATCAGAAAATAAATGTTTATATACTGTAGTAAAGTTCCCATGATAGGATCTGCCGAATAGGCGGAATCTAAACCAATAAAAGATGTTGTTCGCCAATATGAAGCAACTCGACTAACTGCTGTCCTAAGCTCACTCTGAATACTGTTTAATTCATCGGCCTCAATCTTATTCAGCTTCTTACCCCAATAAAGCAGTTTGCTGAGGGATTTAACTCCATTGAAATAAATAGATATCTTTTTTTGCACATTATAATAAATAAAACTATTTATGATAAAAACAGTCAGAACTGCTAAAACTCCATGAACTATTGATACAAGAAACGCTAATGGACTAATTAATGCACAATAAAACATAAGTGAATGCAGCAGGCTGTAACGCGAATGCCAAATAGCAGGCGGATCCCAAAGCAATCTTACCATGCCTATACCATCACTAATACCGATTTTGCTCAGAATCACTTGAACATCTTGACGTATTTTAGGTTTCTCTTGAAATAGCCTGATTAACTCTGCACGCTGTTCAAGTTGGTTATGATCAAATAACGGCCATCTGAGCATCTTATAGAGACACTGTCGGCCGCAGTCTGTTAATGTCCGATCTATTTCGGTAAAAACATGATCCATATTTAAATCTTGCCAAGTGCGATCATCAATAGTAAATACAGTTGACTCCTTAGCAACTAAGTCGAATAAGGAACGATTCTTAGAAAAATCCTGCTTCTTATCAGGCTTTTGTTTTGAACCCCATTTATTGCGCAAAGACTTAAGCAATTTCTGATAGTCTAATTTCTTAAACAGCATAATACTGATAAAACCACAAATTAAAGCAGGAGCTAAGAGCCAAAGAAATCGGCTGTCATTTAGGTTATGAGTTAATACTACTGCTAAATAGGCAGTAATCCCCGCTAAAATCGCCAAACTCCAAGCTGACAGCTTTAATGTTCTCATCTGCAGTTCTCCTTTAGTTAAATTGTTGTGGAGTGGAAGATATCAACTTCTCCCACTCCTTTAAAGTAAACCGTCATTATCGAACTACAAAATTGATAATTCGCCCGGGTACAAATATTGTTTTTACGACTTGTTTACCTGCTAAAGAATTCTTTACAGATGGTATATTTACTGCAGCGTCACTAACCTGAGATTCCTCTGCATCCACTGCAACCTTAACTGTTGCCCTAGTTTTTCCGTTAACTTGAACAGCAACAATAACCTCATCAACTACCAGCATTTTCGGATCAGCCTTAGGCCATTTGGCTTGAAAAACTGACTGTTCGTATCCTAGTTTTCGCCATAGTTCTTCCGCTAAATGCGGTGTCATTGGAGCTAACAATACTACTAAAGTTTCTAAACTTTTTTTATCCAGCCTTTCACCTGCATCATTAATAAATTCCATAAAAGCACTTACTACTGTATTGAGTTTAAACGACTCTATTCGCTCCGTTATAGTTGCAATCAAACGATTGCGGCGCTTTTCTGACTCCTGAGTAGGTTGAGGCAGCTGTTCTAAACTGCGTTCGAATAGATTCCACAAACGCTGGATAAAACGGTATACACCTTCAATTCCACTGTCCATCCATTCTGAATCAACTTCTGGCGGACCGATAAACAGTTCATAAAGCCTCAATGAATCTGCTCCGTAATGCTGAACTAATTCATCAGGATTAACCACATTTCCTTTAGATTTACTCATCTTAATGCTGTCTTTAGTAATCATACCCTGATTAAAAAGTCTTGTAAACGGTTCCTCATAATCCACAATGCCAATATCTTTAAGAAACATTGTATAAAACCGTGAATACAGTAAGTGTAAAACCGCATGTTCTACACCACCTACATATAAGTCTACCGGAGTCCAATATTTAATTTTCTGTGGATCCGCCAATTCTTTATCATTATCTGGATCTACATAGCGTAAGAAATACCAACATGAACCGGCCCACTGGGGCATTGTATTAGTTTCCCGTTTGGCATTTTCGCCACATAATGGACAAGTTGTATTAACCCAATCATCAATTGCAGCCAAAGGCGATTCTCCGGTACCAGTAGGTTGATAATTTTCAACATCGGGAAGCATTACCGGTAATTCGGATTCAGGAACCGGAACTTCTCCACATGCAGGACAATGAATGATGGGAATTGGCTCTCCCCAATAGCGCTGCCGAGAGAAAACCCAATCACGCATTTTATATTGTACTGCTCTTTTGGCAAGTCCTTTTTTCTCCAGGTCTTTTAATATTACCTTTCTGGCTTTATCAGAGCTTAAGTTATTATACAAATCGGAATTAATTAGCCTCCCTTCCTCTTCGTAGGGCAATTCAGGGATGTTTCCATCGTCAGTAGCAATTACTGGTATTATTGATATATTAAATCTATCGGCAAATTCGAAGTCCCGTTCATCATGTGCCGGTACTGCCATAATTGCACCTGAACCGTAATCGATTAATACATAGTCGCTTACCCAAATAGGAATTTTCTCACCATTAACCGGATTTATGCCGTAAGCTCCGGTAAAAACACCGGTTTTCTCCTTACTAGCCATTCTTTCCACCGCAGATTTGGTTAAAGCTTCATTTATATAATCCTGAACAGCGGCAGTTCGATCAGAATTAGTAATTTCATTAACTAATTCGTGTTCCGGGGCTAAAACTAGATAGGTAGCTCCAAACAATGTATCAACACGAGTTGTAAATACTGTAATACTTTTAGTGCTGTCAGCAATAGAGAATTTTACATCAGCACCTTCACTGCGTCCAATCCAGCTTTCCTGCATCTTCAGTACTTTTTCAGGCCAATCAAGAGTTTTTAAACTGTCTAGGAGGCGATCAGCATACTCAGTGATCTTTAACATCCATTGTTTAAGCATTTTCTTTTCTACTTGGGTACCACAGCGTTCACATACACCGCCGACCACTTCTTCATTTGCCAGTCCTGTCAGACAGCTGGGGCAAAAATTAATTGGCATTTCTTTACGATAAGCTAATCCATGTTTATACATCTGAAGAAAAATCCACTGGGTCCATTTGTAGTATTTAGGATCGGTAGTATCAATCTCTCTACTCCAATCATACATGGCTCCTATCTCCTGCAGCTGTCTTTTAAAATTAATAATATTTCTTTCTGTGGAAATGCGAGGATGAATTCCTTTTGCTATGGCATCGTTTTCTGCAGGCAACCCAAAAGCATCCCAACCCATGGGATGAAGCACCTGATAACCTTGTAGGGTTTTGTATCTACTCCAAACATCACTTAATACATATCCACGCCAATGACCGACATGTAAGCCTGAACCCGAAGGATAAGGAAACATATCCAAACAATAAAATTTTGGTTTACTCGGATCATTTGTTGTCATGTGTAATTGATTTTCATCCCAATAATTCTGCCATTTTGGTTCGATTTCTCTGTGATTGTATCCACCCATATATTTATCGTCCTCCTTATAGTTAAAAACAAAAAAACCCTTCACTCGAGGCGAAAGGGTTCGCGGTACCACTCGATTTAGCATAATAAATGCTCACTCAACTCCAAATGGATCATCCGGATAACGGTAGATTAAACCGCTTCAGCCTACTATTAAATATTCAGCGAAGACTCAAAGGTGAGTTCCACTATATCGGTACATACTATCTCTCACCATACAATAGTTCTCTGTATTGACCTTAAATAGTGTACTAGTCCTTATCCACGTTTTTAATAATTGATTTATGCATATTATACCCAATAATTATCTGGTTGACAAGGGACTATTTAAAAAAACCTTTATTGCGAACATAAGGCTATAGACAAACTACAATCCAAAATCAGTTAAATCAAACTCAATGTCCGATTTTTGTCTATCAGATTCCATAGTGTGACCGAAACCACCTACAATTCCTCCGGGTGCAAAATACCATGACGGAACAGAACCGATAATTACTTCTTCAATAATGGGAAACCGTGTGGAAACAGGCAGTGTTACCGAAGTCCACGGAATAACCACACGCATCTCAACTTTGACATCTAAATAGATTCGATGAATGGTCTGATTAATCCCGGCTGCGTGAAAACTGCTTACAGGTGTTGTAGTTACAGATCCAGCGGGAATGATTTTAATTGGAATTCCCGGTCCCCAGCCTGCAAGAAAATCTAAACCCAACAGCTGACCGAGGGGAACTGGAAATATTTCATCTCCTAGATTAAATAAAGACTGCAGTACTTTGTGAGTAGCTGAAGAAGACACCCGATTTATTTCACCGGTATTATATTGAATTGCTTGTATTTGCCCTTGATCATCGGATTTTATAACAGCCATTTCAGCCGTACTGATACTGATGGCCATGGTTTCTTCAATTGCTAAGTTAATCGCTCGTGTGGCTAAGCCGATGGCTCGAGTCTGAGCCCATGCATGAATTACTGGACTTACCCGCCACTCGATGATAATTGCAGTTAATACTGATAATAGTATAATGAACATTATTATCAGCAGAATAAATTTTAGTAGGGGTAATGGTTTTTTAACTTGCTTTTGTTGCAGCTTATCTGCTTTAACCGATGATGAATAATTTTTTTTGCGGTACAGCTTAGACTGCCATCTTAACCGCATCATTTTTACCTCCTGCCTTGTATTTATTTAGGGTTTATGGTAAATTATATCTGTTCATAGCAAAATTATAGTATGATATAATGTATGAGTGATGGGAGTGAAAACATTGACAAGAAAGTCAAAGACAAAGCCCGGTAATCGACGAAGGAGCCGCTTTACGCTTGTTATTCTTGTTATTATTTGTTCTATTCTACTAGGTGGAACAGTCGGCTTGTTTACAGCATACTTAAAAAGTGCTCCGACCCTTGACCAAGTTAAATTAACACAACAGTTTACCACTCATATTTATGATATTAATGGTAATTTGATAACTGATTTATACAGAGAGAATCGTGAACCTATTAGTATTGAACTGCTTCCCTCTCACCTGACAAATGCTGTTATTGCTATTGAAGACTCTAAATTTTACGAACATCACGGTATCGACTATATTGCTTTTGGACGAGCAATATTAGTGAATTTGCGTGAAGGACGTTTTGCTCAAGGTGGCGGGACTATCACCATGCAGGTAGCTCGTAATCTGTTTTTGACACAAGACAAACTAATATCCCGTAAGTTACAGGAATTTCTTTGGGCAACACAGATAGAGCGTAAATATTCAAAACAAGAAATCTTAGAGACCTATTTAAATATGGTCCATTTAGGTCATGGAGCAAATGGAGTTGAAGCAGGGGCAAAACTATATTTTGGTAAATCAGCTAAAGATTTAACATTAGCTGAGTCGGCACTAATTGCCGGTGTAATTAGATGGCCGTATCGTTATTCGCCAATCAATAATCCAGATATCGCTAAAGAAAGGCGAGATTTTGTTTTATCAAAAATGCTTGAATTAGATTATATTACTGAGGTTGAGGCTGAAGCTGCAAAAAATGAACCTATTATTACTGTTGATAAACAGCAGCGTACATTTAACGCACCGTACTTTGTTGAGTATATATTAGACGAATTACTTGAACGCTATGGAGATGAGCGAGTATTTGGCGGTGGATTGCGGGTTTACACTACTTTGGACCTTAATATGCAGGCAGCTGCAGAAAAAGCACTGCTTGCCGGTATACCGGATGGCAGCGTAGATGAACGAGGATTAACTCAACCACAAGGAGCTTTAGTAGCAATTGATCCTAGAAACGGCCATATTCGAGCTATGGTTGGCGGACGGGGAGAAGATAAGTTTAACCGAGCTGTGCAGGCATATAGATCGCCGGGTTCGGCTATTAAAGTTTTTGCTTATACTGCAGCTATTGATCAGGGATTTACTGCAGCAGATATTTTTGTTGATGAACCGATGGAATATGTGTTGACAACCGGAGAGTCTTGGAGCCCACGCAACTATGGTGGTGACTTTTATGGCGAAATGACAATGAGAGAAGCTGTTGAAAAGTCAATCAATACAATAGCCGTCGAAGTTGTTAATCAGTTAGGCTTTAATACGGTAATCGAATATGCTAAAAAAATGGGTATTAAGTCTTTAGTTGAGCAGGGTAGAGTTAACGATCTGGGGTTGTCTCCGCTGGCACTAGGAGGACTTACTAAAGGAGTATCACCTCTAGAAATGGCTTCTGCTTACGGAGTATTAGCTAATCAAGGAATAAAAGCAGAACCAATGGCAATTATTAAAGTAACCGACTCCGATGGCAGCATTCTGGAAGAAAACACGCCGGATGTACGTGTAGTTTTAAGTGAAGAAACCAGCTATATAATGACGGATATGTTAAGAGGTGTAATTGAAAAAGGAACCGGGCGTAGCGCTAATATTAGTCGGCCTGCCGCCGGAAAAACTGGGACCCATCAAGACAATCGCGATGCTTGGTTTGTAGGCTATACACCTGAATTGGTTGCTGCAGTTTGGTTTGGAGCAGACACACCGGAATCTATGGTATATAAAGGCGTCCAGTATGGTTCATGGCACGCTGCTCCAATATGGCGCAGCTTTATGCAGGAAGCTCTTAAAAATACTCCGATAACTGATTTTCACAAACCTAACGGATTGGTGGAAGTCATGATCGATACTAAAACAGGATTATTGGTATCGGATATGTGTAATTTACCTAAAGATGAAATCCGAACTGAAATATTCATCCGCGGTACAGAACCTAAAGAGTATTCGCCAAGATGTACTGCATCAATATGGGATCTATTTTCCTATTACTAATATATTTTAATCTAACGATCCAATTCTACTACAGTAACACCCGAGCCTCCTTCATACGGTGAGGCTAATTCAAATGATTTTACATGCGGATGAGTTTGTAATTGAGCTTGAATCGCATCGCGTAAAGCTCCAGTGCCTTTTCCGTGAATTACTCTTACCTGCGTTAAAGAAGATAGAAAAGCATCATCTAGATATTTATCAACTGCCGCCGTGGCATCTTCAATATTATAACCGAGTACATTGATTTCTGAGCTAATAGATCTGCTTTTTATCGATTGATTTTTTGGCATTTTTGAACTACCTGAGTAACGCCAAACAACCTCTTTGGGAGCAGCTGCAGCTGGCTCTAGATCATTTACTTTAGCATTAATCCGCATTACTCCCACCTGCACTAAAGCATCCATTTGGGACAGCTCAATTATTGAACCAACTTGATTAAGACTTTTTACTCTAACCAGCTCGCCTACTTTTAGATCATCATCAGGTTTTTGTCCCGGCTTAACTGTATTTTCTATAACTTGATAGTTCTTTTGTTTTTCAATTAACTCTTTTCTTTTTTCCTGTACTATTTTTTCTAAATCTTGATTCTGCTGGTGCCTTAATTCACCAATAAGAAAATCCAGCTCAAGTCTGGTTTCTTTGATTAGTTTTTCCGCGTTCTGCCGAGCCTCGGCTATTATCTGTGTACGTTTGTTTGTGAGTTCAGCATCAAGCTCTTCATAATGCCTCTTTAATCGTTGGTACTCCAACCTTAACTCTTCTGCTTCTTGACGAGCTTTAGCAGTCTCTTGGCGATCTACCTCTATTTCACTGATAATATCGTCAACTTTAACCTGTTCTTCTGTCATTAAAGCTTGTGCCCCATCTACAATTTCGTCTGACAGCCCCAGCCTCCTAGCAATGGCAAATGCGTTGCTTTTTCCGGGAATTCCAATTGATAGACTATAGGTAGGCTGTAACGTCTTTATGTCAAATTCTACACATGCATTTTCTACTTCCGGATGAGCATAAGCATAGTTCTTAAGTTCAGAATAATGTGTTGTCGCAACGGCCATCACGTTGTTTATACGTAAATAATCCAATAAAGCTGCTGCTAAAGCTGCTCCTTCTGCAGGATCAGTTCCTGCTCCCAGCTCATCCAACAGCACCAAACTCTCACCAGACAAGTGTTTAATTATTTTAACAATATTACTCATATGCGATGAGAATGTACTTAAACTCTGTTCAATGCTTTGTTCATCGCCAATATCGGCAAAAATATTATCAAAAACAGCCATTGTCGAACCTTCATCAGCAGGTATATGTAAGCCGGCTTGAGTCATAACTGCAAATAGACCTAGGGTTTTCAGAGTCACGGTCTTACCTCCCGTATTGGGTCCGGTAATCACTAAAATTGAAAACTTATCACCCAGCCATAAATCAATCGGAACAACACTGCCAGTCAGCAAAGGATGCCGCCCTTTCTTAATATTAATATAACCTTTATTTTGAATCACAGCTGCAGTTCCTCTGATTTCTTTGCTGTATTTGGCCTTGGCAAAAATCAAATCTAACTCCGCCAATGTATTAAGAGTTGTTTGGATAGTATCTACCTCAGGTTCTACCATTTGACTCAGTTTAAGCAGTATACGCTGGATTTCACGTTCTTCTTCCTGTTTGGCTATTCTCAATTGATTATTCAGCTCAACTACTTCAGCAGGTTCAACAAATATAGTAGCACCACTAGCTGACTGATCGTGGACAATCCCACCGAATAAAGCACGATATTCCTGCTTTACCGGTACTACATAACGTCCACCGCGAATGGTTACAATACTTTCCTGTAGCAATTTTTGATTTTTGTTGGAATGAACAATACTATCCAACCTTTCTCTGATTCGGTGAGATAAACTCTGTATTCTCTGTCTTATCGCTGTTAATTCAGGAGTTGCCTTGTCTTTTACACTACCATCCTCATCTAAACAGCGTTCTATTTCGCCAGCTAGTTGACGAAAATCCGACAGTTTTTCAATATATTCAGTAAAATCATCGTCAGACTTAGCTAAGTATCGCTGCATTTGATTGGAGCAATACAATACTCCTGTGATCTTTAACAGCTCACTTCCATCAAGAATTCCACCTATTTTAACTCTTTTTAGAATTAATGAAATATCAGAGGCACCTCCAAAAGGAGGAGCACCATGCTTCCACAGTAATTTTAGACCAATGGTAGTTAAATGAAGATTCTTTTCTATTACTGCAAAATCTCTCGATGGCTGAAGAGTCTGTACTAATTCCTTTCCCAAGGAGAAACTGGCATAAGCTGCTAATTTATCTTTAATTTTGTCCCATTCTAAGACACGTAAACTGCGCGCATCCATGACATCACCCGCTTCATTTCTTAATTGTAATGTCTTCCATTTTAGATAATACCTGCTCGCTCATAATAATCCACAATTCCGTAAAATAAACCTTGAGCAGCTGCCGAACGATACCAAGGTTGAGCCAGCATTTCCGCCTCCCTACTGTTACTTAAAAACCCAACTTCTATCAAGGCAGACGGTATATTTGTGTTCCGCAATACATAGAAATTTGCATATTTTACACCGATGTTTCTGCTGCTTAAACAACTTACCAGCGACTTCTGCAGTGAATCAGCCAACAACCAATCCTCAGCATGATAATAATAAGACGTTGTCCCACTGATTCTACTATTACTGTTCCAATCATTGTGAATGCTGATGAAAATCTCACCTTTACTGCGCTCCGCAGTCAAGGTACGAACTGCTAATTGACCATTAATTTGGTATTCATAAGAAGTTCCACCTGCAGGATTCACATCTTTATTTCGTGTCATAATAACTGCAGCACCTGCTTGCTCCAACATTCCTTTTAACTCCAAGCAGATGGCTAAAACATTTTCAGCTTCGGTTGTCCTCCCTACTCCCACTGTACCGGGATCTGAACCTCCGTGCCCCGGATCTAGGACAATCACTCTGCCTTGTAGTATTTGGTCATTAATCTGGCTTATAGGTATTCTGGATTTTTGACTGGTAGACGAGTGGCCAGCCAATCCAGAAACAAAAAAAACTGCCAACATCAAAACGGTAGTCAATATACTAGAATATAAAGTGATATACTTCCTGCCGGATGTCAGTGTCGACACAAAATCGCTCCTTTTTAACGTACTCTACCTGGAACAATTCATTTTTAATCATTGACATCCTTTAAGCAAGATTAGGATCTATTACCCTTATATCCCATAACATAGGAGAAAACAAACACATGGTAAAACCCGCCTTATATATCAGGCGGGGTAGACCGAATGTTTATGAATAAACCAATTGCTGTTATGAAAGACTCGCATTTTCCAAGTTTATTGGCGGGAACAACCAACCCGGTCGGGCCCACTCATCAGGCCAAATTCTATCCAGCCATTGATTAACATGCGGCCAAATCAAACTGACCTGCTGCGCGGTATAAGATTCTGCCAACACCTGATCAACTGGAGAAATACTGAGTGAATTTAAGACAACAACAACAGTTATAACGACCACCATAATTTTAGCAACGCCAAATCCGGCACCAGCAATATTATCGATGAGTGCAAATGGAGTAATTCGAATAATCCGCGACCAGAAATAACCAAACAGTACTGCTAGCAGACTTATACCTAAAGCCAATGCAAAAAACGCAATCAACTGCGCTTGCCACTCTTTTAGCGGATAGCTAACCATTAAATGCAGGGATAACTCTTGATATCGTTGAAAAGCTATGACTACTGCTAATAAAACTCCCAGCAAACTGAATACTTCGCGAATTAAACCGCGCCGAAACCCCCGCCATATCCCGACAACAAGCAGGATAATTACTGCTGCGTCAACCCATTTGCCTACCATTTAAACCCCTCTCTCTAATTGGCCTCCTCCATAATCTGTAACAGTTCTTGATACTCTGCTTTAACTTTTTGCAGTTCATCAGCAAGATTAATCGCTGCTAATATAGCCGTCCGATGACGAGTGAGATTAGGATTGTGTTTCTGAATCTGTTTAATTTTGGTATCAACAATATCTGCCAGTTCTTTTATATATTTTTCTGTCGCTTTCCCCTTAACAGAATGCTCTTCTCCGGCTATCCGAACCCGTACTGTTATAGTTTTACTTCTTTCAACCAATAACCTCACCCTTTCTTTTTTATCTTATATTCTACTTCTTACTTCGCTTTATCACTCAAATTTCCTTCTATCTGATAACGGCTTGACATTCCTTTACTGCTTGCTGATACATAAGATCAAGCTGATCATTTACTTCATTATCTGTTAATGTCCGGTCAGCTTGAAAAACAAAGGCGAATGCTACACTCTTTTTACCGGTTTCAACTTGCTTGCCTTGGTAAACATCAAAAATAGAGATACTTTTCAGCAAATCGCCGCCTGCTTGCTTTAAAACAGCAACAATGTCTGCCACCTGGACATCCTCCGGTACTAATAAAGCCATGTCGCGATGTACAGCAGGAAATCTCGGTAGAGTATGGAACTGAGGCTCCGATTTCTTATATTTAAACAGCCTGTCTAGATTAATTTCAGCCAAATATATACGATTGGGGATTCCATAATTGTTTTGAACATTAGGGTGTACCTCACCGAATTGAACCGCTGTTTCACCTGAAATCTGAATCTGAGCTTGACGTCCAGGATGAAATACTGCTAGCTCACTCTTTTTTAGACGAAAATCACCAGTGAAATTTTCCAAAACTAGTTGGACAAGACCTTTTAAATCGTAAAAATCAAAATTCTCCGGTTTTATACTCCAATGCTCTTCCTGCCGTGAACCATAAAGCAGCAACCCTAATCGGCGTCCCTCGCACGGCCGTTCTTCCAAAGGAAGCTCTTTAGCAAGATATACGGAACCAAACTCAAATAAACAAAGCCGCTCCTGCTGACGATTTACATTATACGCAGCACATGCCAGCAAACTTGGCATTAAAGAAGTTCTCATAACTGCATAATCCTCTGTAAGTGGATTCAGCAGTCTAATCATTTCTGACTCGGGATTGGCACCGCTTAATCCGCTCTTTTGAACACTCAGAGGATTTACAAACGAGTAAGTAATGACTTCATTTAACCCTGCTCCAATCAAAGATGCTTTTAACGAGTCAATTGTACTTAAGGCATCACTTTCTCCACCTCTATCGGCACCCTGTGGCAGAGTAATCGGAATTTTATCATAGCCCCAGAACCGAGCCACTTCTTCAATTAAATCACATTCTAATTCCAAATCCTGACGAAAACTCGGTATTGTTACCTGCAGCGGAGAAACCGAGTCATCTACTGATAATTCCAGACTGTTGAGAATACTGATCATTTCATTCTGCGGAATTTCTGTACCCAATATACGGTTTGCTGTTTCCGGTCTAAAATCGATCACTCGTTTTTTCTCATGAACATTATTAATGTCAATTGTTCCACCGACAATCTCAGCTCCCGCATACTCCTGCAGCAGTTGTGCAGCTCGATTAAGGGCTGTTACGGTTAAGTTGGGATCGATTCCCTTCTCAAATCGTGCCACAGCCTCTGAACTAATACCTAACTTATGAGCAGTACGCCGAATACTTATTGGAGCAAAATTGGCCGCTTCTAAAAGAATGGTGTTAGTCTCACCAGTAACCTGGCTGTTTTCACCGCCCATAACGCCACCAATACAAACAGGACTCTCAGCATCGCAGATCAATAGCATTTCCTCAGTCAATTCCCGTTTCACTCCGTCTAGTGTAGTAAATACCTTTTCTCTTGTAGCCGGAGTGCGGACTACAATACGATTTTCTGCTAATTTGTCATAATCAAATGCATGCAGTGGCTGACCCATTTCTAACATAACAAAGTTAGTAATATCCACTACATTATTAATCGGCCTCATCCCAGATGCCCGTAATCTCTGCTGCATCCAAAGAGGCGATTGTTTAATATTAATATTGCGAATAATCCGCGCTGAATAACGGGGACATTTTTCCGGGTCTTCTACCTTAACCGATGTTAAACTATGAATATCTGCAGTTGATTCTGAAAAGTTAATCTCTGGAAATTTAAGTTTAGTGCCGGACAAAGCGGCAACCTCACGTGCTATTCCGATTATTCCCATACAATCCGGACGATTAGCGTAGATTGATACATCAAGAATCTTATCGTCCAATCCCAACTCACTAACTAAATCCTGCCCTTCTTCTGCTTCTTCAGGTAGTTCCATTAGTCCTGAATCATCTTCTCCTATTCCTAACTCGGCTTCAGAGCAGGCCATGCCATAAGACATTACACCATGCAGATTAACTGCTTCAATTCTCCTCCCATCAGCCAAACACGAACCTTCAACCGCTACTGGCACCTTCATGTTTTCCCGCACATTAGGAGCACCGCATACTATTTGGAGTACTTTTTCGCCTATTGAAATTTGGCAGACCTTTAAATCTGCATGAGGATGAGATTCAACTTTTGTAATTTTCCCAACATATACTCCGGATAAAGCCGGAGCTAGATCATAAATTCCCTCTACTTCAAGCCCTGCCATAGTTAATCTATCTGCAAGTTCATTCGGATCCCAACGAACTGATGTATAGTTTTTTAACCAACCATACGATACTTTCACCTATATTCCTCCCCCAATGCTAATTTTTAAATTGAACTAAGAAGCGCTGATCATTTTCAAAGAACAGTCTAATGTCATTAATTCCATATTTCAACATTGCAATTCGCTCTATACCCATACCGAATGCAAAACCACTTACTTTTTCCGTATCATAGCCTACTTTAGCTAAAACTCTTGGGTCTACCATCCCCGAACCTAATATTTCCAGCCATCCTGTATCTGAACAAATCCTGCAGCCTGTTCCTTTACACATGATACAAGAAACATCAACTTCCGCACTAGGCTCCGTAAAAGGAAAATAACTAGGTCGAAATCGAATTCTAGTTCCTGAAC
>JAAZMN010000227.1 GCA_012798795.1 Bacillota bacterium
CACTTTTCGCACCTAAAGACATGACCCAAGGGACACCTTGGAAACGAATTGTAGAATTCACGATTCCAATGCTGATTGGAAACGTAGCCCAGCAATTTTATAACACAGCTGACTCCATTATTGTTGGCCGATACATTGGTGACAATGCCCTGGCAGCAGTGGGCAGTGCCTCACCGGTTTTCAATCTATTGCTTGTGCTGTTCGTGGGTGTTGCTGTAGGTGCAGGAATTATGGTCTCACAATATTTTGGGGCCCAAGATCGAGAAAATCTTTCCCGCACCATTGGCACATGTATTACTCTTACCGTCATTACCTCAGTAATAATTATGATTGTCGGGCCGTTAGTGAGTAAACCACTGCTTATTTATTTAAAAACACCACCCACTATTATAAATTGGTGTGCAGGTTATCTAAACATTCTTTTCCTGGGTATAGCCGGTCTTGCCTTTTATAATATTCTTGCCGGCGTATTAAGGGGCTTAGGCGACTCTTTTTCCGCCCTTGTGTTTTTGCTTATTTCCACTGCATTGAATGTGGGATTGGATCTATTATTTGTAGCCCGCTTTGGTATGGGCGTTCCCGGTGTAGCCTTAGCCACTGTAATTGCTCAAGGTATATCGGCAGTTTTTTGTCTGCTGAAATTACTTCGGATGAAAGACACCTTTGATCTGAACTGGTCAATGCTGAAACTGAACAAGAAACACTCCTTGACTGTAATGAAGCTGGGATTACCTTCGGGTTTAACCCAAGCAGTATTTTCTCTAGCCATGATTGTTGTCCAATCATTGACCAACAGTTTTGGGGAAATGGTCATCGCCTGCAATGTCATTGTCATGCGGGTGGATGGGTTTGCCATGATGCCGAATTTCTCCTTTGGAAGTGCCATGACTACCTTTGCCGGTCAAAATATCGGTGCCCAAAAACTAGATCGGGTAGAACAGGGAACAAAAGAAGGCACAAAAATTGCTGTGACTGTATCAACCATTATCACCATTCTTCTTTTGGTCTTTGGTAAGAATCTCATAAGTATATTTACTGATACAACAGAACTCGTTGATTTAAGTATGCGTATGATGCGAATTCTAGCTGTAGGATATATCGCAATGGCTGTTACACAATGCCTGTCAGGAGTGATGCGTGGTGCGGGAGACACAATTACTCCCATGTGGATTTCTTTAATAACTGTAGTCTTTCTCCGCGTTCCCATTGCCTATACAATTGCTTATTTCACTAGGAGTGATCTTTATCCCACAGGAAGACCTGAGTCAGTCTTTATTTCTCTTTTGGCCTCTTGGACACTGGGAGCTATCATAACCACTATTTATTTTAAAAAAGGTGCTTGGCGAAAAAAAGGATTGAGTAAACGTATTGAATTATAAGAAAAACAGTATAGAGAAAATAGGAATAGTACCCTCTACAAATACTTCAGTAAATAATAAATTTAACTCAACGTGTATGTTTAACCACTGTTTTAAAATATATATAAACAGGAGGAATCTTTATGCATCAACTCCACTGCATTATCTTTGATCTAGATGGAACCTTAACTGATCCGGGAGAAGGAATTATAAACTCACTAATTTATGCATTAAAGCACTTTGGCATTAAAGGTGATCCCCAAGTTCTGCGCAAGTTTATCGGTCCACCTTTAATTGATTCTTTTATGAAGTATTATAATTTTAATGAAAAACAGGCTAAAGAAGCAATTAGGTTTTACCGCCGGCGTTTTCACGACAAAGGGGTTTTCGAAAATTATGTTTATCCCGGAATCCCTGAATTGCTTCAGACCTTAACGGCCCAAGGAAAAAAGCTTGCCATTGCTACAACAAAGCCAACAATTTATGCCGTTCAAGTATTAGAGCATTTTGGCATAGATTCTTATTTCGAGCAGGAACTTGTCGTTGGCAGCTATTTAGACGGAAGCCGAACCAATAAAGCAGAACTCATAAGTACGGTAATAAAACGTTTAGGAGGAGATAATAAATCCAAGGTCATGGTAGGTGATCGCAAATACGATATTCTTGGAGCAAAAGCCAATGATATCGATGTAATCGGTGTTACTTATGGATATGGAGAGAAAAAGGAAATTGAATTAGCTGAACCTACTTGGATCGTTGATTCCGTTAGCAGTCTTAAAAAGCTGCTAGTTAAAAAGACGAAGATTGGCCAATAAACGCATATAAACATTTAATATTATACTAAATGTCGTGTATTGTCAATGCCAAATTTGAATTTTTCATTACATTGTGCTATTATAGTATATGACCGTATCAAAATTCAAATGTATTTGATTTTATTTACCAGAAAATAGTACGGTTTTTTTATATGTTTTCCTAGAATAAGATACGGAGGAACACACATGAATTTGGTTAACAAGCAAGTAATACACAAACATTTTGGTAAGGGATCCGTGGTAAAATATAATAATTCGTATATTGAAGTACGTTTTTCATCAGGAATCAAGAAGTTTGTTTTTCCGGATGCCTTAGAAACATACCTAATGCTGGTTGACGAAAAAACTGCTGTTATAGTAAACAGTATGAAAGAAAAGCTCGAGAAGAAACGCAAGAAAAAGGAATTAGAGCTTGAGAGAAAAAGAACCATTGAATACGAAAAACGTCAACGTTTATTGGAGCGAAAAAAGCTTATCAAAAATCATAAACTCTATAATGTTTCGCAAGTAGCTTTTTGGTGTGACAAAGAAGAAGAGGATAAGGTTTTTACAGAATGGAAAATTTTCATAGGGGTTAAAAAAAGCGGTGTAAACAAAGGTAAGCCAAATAAACTAATCCGTGTGCACCCGAATAGTGCTTGCATTATTACATCGAGAGCTCCTGATATGCCTGAAAAAGACAGACGAATCTTAGGCGTTTTTATGGTAGACGAAACCTTTATCGGAAAACTGTGTGAAGATGGATATATTCCTGCTCATTCTAAGTACAGACTTCGCCTTTCTGAAGAGGAATCTAAAAAAATGCTGTTTTGGAAATACTATATAAACGAAAGATATCCTAACAACATGACCTGGAATAGCGGAAGGACCCGTTATTTTGACAATTTGTGGATGGCTCAGATTTTACAAGACATCATTTCCTTGAAAGAAAAGTCGAATGAACTAGAGTTTGTGCAGCAGTTTTTTGAACATTTTTGTCAAATGAACCGTTTAGCATATGAAGATTTACCAAAGCCCCATGGTGCATTAGTACATATAAAAGAGACTAAAAGTAAGCAAGCGAAAAAACAAAAATAACTTTTAGCTATCAAAGCAGCTTTGCTTCTCACTTCCAGAGATGCAAAGCTGTTTTCCTACGAACCCCATTTTCGAAAATTATGTATTGACATTTGCTACATGAATGCGATATAATTAGGTTGAAGTCTCCTAATTACTAAATAGTCTAGCGGGGGAACCACTAATCCGGGGTGAATCTTATAAATTTAAGAAGGGCAACTTGGGTGCCCTAACCCGTCAGCTAACCCCGTAGGAGTACACCAAGCGTATGTTGACTAATATAATGAGTCATGCATGCGTTTTTTGTTTCCCAAAAATAGCATTAAGACCGAGTAATTAGGAGCGTGATTTTATGACACCGGTTAAGTTATCGAGTAAAGTAAGACTATTTATCCTATTTCTGTTCTGCTTGTTTATGTTTTTAATGATGAGATTCGGCTCGTAAAAAATCCGAAGCATATGCCAATAGACTGTCGATTAAATCGATAGTCTATTGGTTCTGACAGGAATCTTACAATGATGAGATTATCTTCCTGTTAGCCACTGAGCTGCCTGCTGCCAGAACTGATCAAAATACTTCCACTCTAAAAATTCGTACGGTGCCCAATGTGGCGCACAGTCACTGGTAAATGCCATAGTTTTACCTAAACCATACGTACCAACAATCAGAATAGGGTCACCCTCGTGTTCTAAAAGATTTAAACCTTCTGGCTTCGTCCGAACACGGTTGTATCCTAGTAAAAATGGCCATTGATCGGGAATACCTTTGAGAATCGGATGTTCACCCTGAACAACCTGTGGTTCATAACCTTCTGGAACTTCAACTCGATCATCGCAAAAATGAATTTC
>JAAZMN010000228.1 GCA_012798795.1 Bacillota bacterium
GGTTCAATCGCTGGTTGCTCCTAGTGCGTTTGGCGGTACTCCTCGCCGTCAATCCACCGGTGTTGATTATCAGCGTTTTTCAATAATATTGGCAGTATTAGAAAAAAGGCAGGGCTATCCATTACAGAATCAAGATGTTTTTGTAAACGCTGCCGGCGGTTTTAGATTGACTGAACCCGGAGCAGATTTGGCAATAGCTTGTGCAATAGCAAGCAGTGTTCGTAATGTTGCCATTGATTCCTCTACGGCAGTCATAGGAGAAATAGGATTGTCAGGTGAAATTCGTGCTGTAAATCATCTAGAAATGCGATTGAAAGAACTTGTAAAATTAGGATTTAAAAGAGCTGTTATTCCTAACAGTAACAAGAATGTATCCCATGTTTTGCCGCTTATTAAAGTGAGTACAGTTTCAGAAGCATTACAAGCCATATTTGAGAAGTAGATGAAAGGAGACTCTTGGATGAAGGAAGCGCTAGATAAAGAACAAGCTTTTTTGAAGAACCTTAGACTCGTTGCTCCGGGTACTCTACTGTATGATGGGCTGGAGAATATTCTTAAGGCACGTACCGGAGGGTTAATCGTTGTCAGTGACGATCCTGAAGGTTTAGCTATGATTGATGGTGGGTTTAAGATTGATGCTGAGATGCATCCTGCTTCGCTTTATGAATTGGCGAAAATGGATGGGGCGATTATACTCTCGGAAGATGCTAAAAGAATTTTATATGCTAATGTGCAGTTAACACCGGATCATATGATTCCCAGTTTTGAAACTGGAACACGGCATCGTACTGCAGAACGAGTTGCTAAGCAGACGAATCAGCTGGTCATATCTATTTCTCAACGGCGTAATGTTATTTCCATGTATTGGGGGAATTCTAAATATGTAGTACGCGACATTAGTGTTATTTTAGCCAAAGCTAACCAAGCACTTTCTACCTTGGAAAAGTACAAAAGTGTATTTGAACAGACTTTAACTAATTTAAGTTCGTTGGAGTTTGAAAATTTGGTTACTCTATTTGATGTGGCAACAGTTATTCAACGCGGTCAGATGGTTTTTCATATTGCTCACGAAATTGAAACCTATGTTGTTCAATTAGGCTCTGAAGGCCGGTTAGTAAATATGCAGTTAGAAGAATTAATGAGTGACATTGAAGATGAAGGCTTACTTGTTACCAAAGATTACTGCAATTCTATTGATGTATCAGCAGAAGATGTGTGGAATGAAATGGTGAACTGGGATTCTGAAGAATTACTCAACTTAACCTTAGTTGCTCGTTCTTTAGGCCATGGAAATGTTGTGGGTAATCTGGAACAGCCGATTATACCGAGGGGTTATAGAATTCTCAATAAGATTCCCCGCTTACCAATGCCTGTTATTGAGAATTTAGTTGAAACATTCAATTATTTGCCGGATGTCGTAGATGCTTCCATTGAAGAATTGGATGATGTGGAGGGAATTGGTGAAGTACGAGCTAAAGCCATTCAAGAAGGATTACGCAGATTACGGGAACAGGCTTTGTTCGATCGATATCTTTAATCAAAAGTTATCATTACGAAATACGTAATGATATAGCTGTATTAGTGGTTGATGTGGAAATAGAATTGACTTTTGTTGCAAAAAGTGGTAAATTAAGAATGATACCTAAAAACGCTAGATAAGATTTTTGGAGTTATCTAGGCAGATAGGAGGTTCAGTTTGTGTATAGTATTGGGGATAAGGTTGTATATCCCATGCACGGTGCCGGAATTATAGAAGCCATTGAAGAGAAAGAAATTTTAGGAGAAAAACAATATTATTATATAATGGCTATGCCCATTGGCGATATGAAAGTTATGATTCCAACGGATGCTGTAGATGAGATAGGGCTGCGTCAAGTCATAGAAGAAGAAGAAACAAAGGATGTCATTGAAGTATTAA
>JAAZMN010000229.1 GCA_012798795.1 Bacillota bacterium
ATGATAATCAATCCTAAATCCGGAAATTCAACCTTTACTTTTCGTGCCTTTGCTTTAATCTCAGCACTATTCAACCCACGTTTATCTATTATTGTAATAGGTAAATCATACAATTCGTTAAACACTGTTTGAGCTCGGGCAAACTGCTGATCGCTTAACCTGGTTTGATATTCTGCCGATGTAATTTCAAAATCATCCATCCCTTTATAACGAAACAGCTCCGTCAGTACAATTCGATCCCCGACTTGTTCATCGTCCATTTCCAGACTAAATAACAAAACGGGAATGCTGCGTTTAGCAACATTCACAGCCATATTCATGGCTAATGCTGTTTTACCCATACTTGGCCGTGCTGCAAGAATAATTAAATCTTTCTTTTTGAACCCGGTTGTCATTGCATCTATCGAAGGAAATCTCACAGATAAACCATAAGCCCCTTCTGTTCCTTTGCGCCGCTCTATTAACTTAATGTAGCATTTATTTAACACTTCTAGCAGTGATTTCGCATCATCTTCGCCTTCCATGTAATTTGCAGTAGCTGCAAAGATCAATTCTTGTGCTCTCTCTTGTAATTCTGCTAAGTCCTGTGTTTTATCTTCGAGCACTAATCTTTTGATAGTTTCCACAGCCTCTAAAATTCTTCTTTCACCAGCTTTTCGCTGTAACAGTTCAATACTGGGTTCTAATTCGCTTAAAGCTGCAAAAGTTTCAGTTAAACCAATTAAAAGCTCTGCAGGTTGGGGAACTAAGTTGTCAGCCCGTAATTGACTGTAAATTTGCGTATAGGAAATCCTACCGGATTTGTTATATAAATGCAAAATAACTTCGTAGATCCGGCGGTATTCAGGAGTATAAAAATGATCTGGCTGCAGTTTACCGATTACTTCATCGATGCAATGCGGATATTTAACTAAAATACCCAAAACACGACTCTCAGCATCAATATCTACCGGTAAAGATTTAAGAGTCAAACTCATCAGGGAAAAACTCCTTCCACTTACGTTCTGCTTCAGGATGAATAGCAGTCATCTCAGGCTGGCGTAAAACTTTTGTCAAATATGGCTTATCCAGTAATTGGTCATAATTAAATACCCCTTCGTTGACCCAATTACGCAATACTCCCTCTAAATAGCCGAAATTCGGCTGACTGATGGATGCACACATCTCTTCAATGGCAACAGCGATTACTTCATGAGAAACCTGCTTCTTCTCCACCCAAAACAATAATTTCTTCATTTCTTCGGGAGTCGGCGGTGCAACTCGATTTGCCCAAAAATTGACCAGCCATTCAAATCCTTTTTGCTCAGGATCCAGCAATTCAATATTGATTTCATCCAAAGATTCGCGAGGTTTCTGACGAGGAATACACAATCTTATTTCATATCCTTCATCGTTAATCCAACCGAAATCAGCAAGCTTCGTTAGGGCTTTATTCACTTCTTTTTGACCAATATCCATAGCCTCGCTGATCAGTTTAATATCCAGCGGCTGATTCTGCTGAACAAAAAAAGCCATGTTTATTCAAACCATAACTGCCTTAGTACCAAGTTCCTTCTGAGCCTCTATAAGCTCTTTTGGTATCTGCAGTGGCATTTCCTCAAGTCCTCTTACAAAAAATCCACTATTCCTATTATCGGGCATTGTATATCACTCCAATCCCACTGTCAATAATATCACATTAGCCTAATCAATTCCACTGCATATTATGATAAAAGGAGGTACTGAGATTGTATCAGTTTGAACTTATCGATCAACCTAATCTAAATTTCGATGAATTTATAAACACTCATCCTTACGGCCATTTATTCCAGTCCTATGCCTGGGGAAAGCTGAAACAGCATTATGGTTGGCAGCCTCTGCGCCTCACCTTCTTAAAGCAGAATAAAATTGCAGCAGCCATATCAATTTTGGTCTACCAATTGTTAGGCAGCCAGACTTTTTTTTACGCTCCCCGCGGCCCAGTAATGGATTTTAACAATACGAGCCTAGCTAAACTCTTAATGAATAAGATAACAGCAATTGCTGAAGAGAAAAAAGCCGTTTTTTTAAAAATTGATCCTGCTCTTCCCAGAATTGCTTATAGATTTCATTTGAACTTATTAGAGCTGGGTTTTCAACCAGCTGTACACACCAATCCGCAAAAGATGATACAGCTTACACATGTCTTTCGCATCAACTTACCCTATAAAAATCCATCACATATAACTTTGATTAAAAGTATGGCACAGTTCAATCGTTTGTCAGTTGAACGCTGTACCACTCTTGAAAATCTTAAAATTTTTTATGGACTCTTACTTGAATACAGCACCATAACTAAAATTAAAATCCGCTCCTTCGGTTACTATCAACGGCTCTGGCAGCTGTTTCAAAAGACAGGTGTTAACCTATTTTTCGTACGCCAAAAAAATTACATTATCGGTGCAAGTCTGCTTATAAGTTTTGGTAATACCTGTTACAGTTTATACAC
>JAAZMN010000230.1 GCA_012798795.1 Bacillota bacterium
GCCTTGGTATATGGGTTGTTTTATTTTATCACGAAACACCAATATACGCGAATTGTCAGTTGAAATAAAATGAGGGGAGCTGATTAACTGCTCCCCTCTACTCATTCCCAGTCAGGCTTTTACCATAAGTCCTTCAACCCCTACTAGAATTATCCCAACAACAAACTACCATGTGGCATTAATAGTTTCCTTTCCCTTTTTACTCGTTATTAATAAGTCTAGTCTCTAGCTGGGGTTAGGTTTACCTTTTTAAGTGTAAAATTATTGCAGCATTTGGAGGAATTCTTTTGTATAAAAAAGAATGAGAGTATAAGGATAGAAGGTACAACATCTTGTCTTTTGATAAGCGAGGGATGAAAGTGAAAGGTGTACTTGATGCTGTATTTATTATGTCGGATTGGTTAAGAATTATATTAATAGTTCTTTTAATATTAATAAATTATATTGCAGGGTATTATGTGAAACGTGCTGTATCAAAAGTGTACGATATAACAAAATCTCCAGAAAAAGCAATGGATAAATTAAGAATCTATAATCAGTACTTTTTAACAGTACTTTATATAATAACCATAGTGCCTTTCGTATTTTTGATAGCTAAATACTTTGTGAATTTTGGTAAATTTGGACGTATCGCTCTTGTTATGTGTGCTCCGTTTGTTTTCTTAATGATTGTTTCTATAGGGCAATTACTGATAATAAACAAAACATATAAGAAAATTCGTCAAACTACAGAGAGCTTTAACGAACAGGTTAGAAGTATTGTGCTTACTTCTGTGCTGGTAATAATGCCTATAGGAATTATGATAGCGATTTCTATGTTGATTTCTGAAGGCAGTGTTGACAATGAGACTTTGAAGAGCATTATGTCAATATTAACTCCCATTATTGTAATGGTTGTTTTTAATATTATAATATCGCTATTATATCCAAAGCTTGTGAAAGCTGATGATTTAAAAGATGAGCGTTTGATCATGATGCTTAACGAACTTTTTGATAGAGCAGGAGTTAAAAGGGCAAGATTATATCAACAGCCTACAAAAGATAAGAAAACAGCTAATGCGATTGTTGTTGGCTTTGTAAAGCCAAAAGTGATTATTAGTGATTATTATATTGAAAATGCAGAGCCGAATGAGATTGAAGCAATTATCGCACATGAAGTCGGACACTTAAAGTTCCATCACATTACTAAACGCTTAGTATATATAATCGGCGGGATGTGTGGAGTTTATCTGACTGGATTACTCATGGAATGGTATGAGAATTATTCAGGAAATGAGATTAATATAATTTTGGGACTATTAATACTTCTAGTACCATTTATATTGTATATGTCTGTCGGCTTATTAATGCTTTATAGAAACCAAGAACAAAAGGCAGATAAATTTGTTATTGATATTGGTATTAGTCCTGAAGTCATGATCACAGCATTACTTAAACTAGCTAAATTGAATCACATGACAACTAGGATGAAAAAAATGGATGAGAGATTTCAGACACATCCGTCCATTGCCAAGAGAATTAAGCATATAGAAAAGATCAGCGGTTATGAGTATGAGATGTTGGATGAAAAAAATAATAAAAATAATAAAAATAGAAGGAGATGATACCGGTGAAAGCAGCGGTGTTGTATGGACAAAAAGATATTCGTTACGAAGATGCAGTTTTGCCTCAAATCGAGGATGATGAAGTGTTAGTGAGAGTAAAAGTTACCGGTATTTGCGGTTCCGACATGCCGCGAGTACTTGGTGAAGGTGCTCATTATTACCCGATTATCTTAGGGCATGAGTTTTCCGGAGAAGTTGTGAAAATAGGTGAGAAGGTAGAAGGTGTGTCTGTCGGAGACAGAGTTTCAGGAGCACCTCTTGTTCCTTGTCATGAGTGTGTGGATTGCTCTAAGGGACATTATTCTCAGTGCAAAAACTACAGTTTTATTGGTTCCAGAAGATCAGGAAGTTGGGCTGAATATGTAAAAATGCCAGCTGTTAATGCGGTAAAGCTGCCTGACGGAGTAGGTTTTGTTGAAGGTGCTTTTATGGAACCACTTACTGTAGCACTTCATGGCCTGTTCTTGATGGATTTTTACGGAGGCTTCGATGTGGCTGTAATCGGGATGGGCAATATTGGTCTTTTGACGCTGCAGTGTGCTCGAGCTCTTGGTGCAAAGCATGTTTTTGCATTTGATATTGATGAGGAAAAGCTTAATATTGCTGAGGAGTATGGGGCCCATGTTTGTATTAATACAGGTGAACCGGGATTTAAAGATAAGGTTTGGGAATTAACTAATGGTCGCGGTTTTGAAATGGTAGTTGAAACTGCAGGGGTAGAATTTACTGAGAAACTTAGTCTTGAGCTGGCAGCCAATAAAGGAAATGTAATGTATATCGGTACTCCTTCCAAACCAATTTCACTTAAACCACGGGAATTTGAAAATCTGAATCGCAAAGAACTTACAGTTCGTGGTTCGTGGATGTCCTATTCAGCCCCATTTCCAGGGAGCGAATGGGAATTAGCCGGCTATTATCTTCAAAACAAACAAGTTAAAGTTGATAAGCTGATAGATCGAATAATACCGATGAAAGACATTGCTGAGGTCTTTAAAGATTTGGAAGTTCCCGGAAAGGTAAAGGGGAAAATTCTTTTGGAGGCATAAATGTGGGTAAACAATATCTGTTAGCCGTTGATATTGGTACATCAAGCTGCGTAGTTACTGTTTTTGATTTTACCGGGAAGGTAGCTGCAAGTTGGACAGGAGAATATAAGACTAATTATCCATATGTCGGATATGCGGAACAGGATGCTGAAAACTGGTGGCAGGTTATCTGTAGAGGAATTAAAATACTATTAGAGGCAAATTGTTTAGACCCGCAAGAAATTGCAGCTATTGGGGTAGATGGAACTAGCTGGGTGTGTCTGCCGGTAGATAAAAATGGAACTCCTTTACGCCCTGCTATGCTGTGGTTGGATCGAAGAGCACAAAAACAGGCTGATTGGATGAAAGAAAAAGTTGGAGAAAAACGTTTAATTGCCCTTAATGGAAATCCGGTGGATCCAGCGTATATTACTCCAAAAATGCTGTGGATTAAAGAGAATGAGCCAAAGATATATAAAAGAACTGCAAAATTTCTGCAGAGCAATAGTTATATAGTGTATAAATTCACTGGAGAATATTCCCAAGATTATTCTCAAGGATATGGGTTTCACTTTTTCAACATTGCGGAAGGGTGTTGGGATGAGAAAATAGCGGCGGAATTAGGAATATCTACGGATTTAATGGCACCTTTCTTTCAAAGCCATGAGATTGTAGGAACTGTTACATCCCAAGCGGCTAAAGAAACAGGTTTAGTGTCTGGCATTCCAGTTGTTGCCGGAGGCTTGGATGCTGCTTGCTGCACACTGGGAGCCGGGGTAATCCGTCCTGGACAGACTCAAGAACAGGGTGGTCAAGCCGGAGGTATGAGTATTCAAGTTGATAGTCCTCTTATTCACCCTAAACTTATTTTAGGTTATCATGTGGTTCCAAATCAATGGTTGCTTCAAGGAGGTACTGTTGGAGGAAGTGGTACTCTTCGCTGGTTTAATGAGCAGCTCGGTACTTCTGAACAGCAGTTAGGAAAAGAACGAGGTATGAGTCCTTATGAAATAATGAGTGAAGAAGCCGACCGCATTAATCCGGGTAGTGATGGGCTTATATTTCTTCCATACATGGCAGGTGAGCGTTCTCCAATATGGGACAGCAAAGCAAGAGGTGTATTTTTTGGGTTATCCTATGAGAAAACCCGGGCACATATGATTCGTGCTATCATGGAAGGTGTAGGTTATTCGCTGCTGCATAATCTAAAAACTGCAGAGGAAATAGGAGTAAGTACTGAAGCTTTAAGGAGTGTGGGAGGAGCAGCTAATAGTCATATATGGACTCAAATTAAAGCAGATATTACCGGAAAAGTTATTCATGTTCCATTTTCGGATCATGCAACCTCATTAGGTGCTGCTATTCTTGCCGGTATTGGAGCAGGCGTATACGATAACTTTGAACAAGCAGTAGAGCAGACTGTACATATTCAACGCACTCATTATCCTAATGAGAAGAATAATCAGATTTATAATAAGTATTATCAGTTGTATTTAAGGCTGTATGAAAAGCTTAAGGATCTATATGGACAGCTTGACAAGCTTTTAGGGAGGAATTTTAATGAAAAACAAAAAATTCACAATTGCACCTGATGGAGTGGATCCTAATAAGCTTCCAAAGAGAAAGTTATATACTGGGGCCGAGATTCCTGCCATTGGATTAGGAACTTTTGGTTCAGATCGTTTTTCAGCAGAAGATATTGCTAATGCTGTAAAAGGTGCTATTTCTGTAGGATATAGGCATATAGATTGTGCTTCAGTATATGGAAATGAGGATTTAATTGGTGATGCTCTGCAGGAAGTTATGGCAGGTGGCGTTAAACGGGAAGAATTATGGATTAGTTCTAAACTATGGAATGATATGCACGGACAGGGTGATGTGCTTTTATCTGTGGCAAAAACCTTAAAAGATCTGAAACTGGATTATTTGGATATGTATTTTGTGCATTGGCCATTTCCTAATTATCATGCTCCGGGGGTTAGCGTTGATTCACGTGATCCACATGCTGTACCATACATTCATGAAAATTTTATGAAGACATGGCGCCAAATGGAAAGATTGGTGGAAATGGGTCTAGTAAGACATATAGGGACTTCAAATATGACTGTTCCGAAATTAAAATTGTTATTAAGGGATGCCAAAATTAAGCCTGCATGCAACCAAATGGAGCTTCATCCCCATTTTCAACAGCCTGAATTATTTAAGTTTGTCGTGGATAATGGGATTGTTCCTATTGGTTTTTCACCTATTGGTTCCCCTACCCGTCCCGATCGAGATGTTACGCCGGAAGATACTGTGGATATTCAAGATCCTGTTATAGTAAAAATTGCTGAACGGTTAAATGTACATCCGGCAGTAGTTTGTGTCAAATGGGCAGTTCAGCGCGGTCAAGTACCAATTCCTTTTTCTATCTATCGCAATGAGTATTTAAGCAATATTCAAAGCACTGTCACAGCTCCGTTAACTGATGAGGAAATGGAAGAGATTGCAGGTATAGATAAAAATTGTCGCTTGATTAAGGGGCAGGTTTTCTTGTGGGAAGGAGCCGACGATTGGGAAGATCTCTGGGATCTTGATGGGGAGGTAAAAACATGGGATTGATTAACCCAATCAAAATGTTAGAAAATGCACGGAGTAATGGATATGCTGTTGCTGCTTTTAACATACATAATCTGGAAACTATTCAGGCTGTAGTAGAAGCTGCGTGGGAAGAGCGCTCTCCTTTGATTATTCAAACTACTCCCGGCACTCTAAAACATGCTGGTATTCCTTATATTGCTGCTTGTGTTAAGGCAGCTGCCAAGTTGTATGATATTCCTATTGCACTGCATTTAGATCATTGTGAGTCTTTTGATATAGTTATCCAATGCATTCAAGCCGGGTATACATCGGTAATGATAGATGGTTCCAAGCTTCCTTATAGCGAGAATGTTGCAATAGTAAAAAGAGTAGTTGATATAGCTAAAA
>JAAZMN010000231.1 GCA_012798795.1 Bacillota bacterium
AATTATCCTTTATAATCTTTAAATTAATAAGCACAGCTAGACCCATAATCCACAGCAGCTTGCTGCGTACAAAAAACAACAAAGGAATTAAAGGAATTTTCACTTTAAACACGTAGTGATCATAATATAATATTAATGTAAGAGGAGGTGAAATGAAACCGCAGTAAGATAAGGAGTTGACTTACTGTGGGCGATAGTAATGCCTACTAAAGAATGCGTAGAAATTTTCACATTAACTAACAGCAATAACATAACTGTCAAAATTACAAATTACGGTGGAATAATCCTTTTGCTTGCTCTGCCTGACAAATTTGGCAGGATTGATGATGTTACTCTCGGTTATGAAAAATTAGCTGATTATCAGCAGGATACATACTTTTTCGGAGCTGTAATCGGGCGTTACGCAAACCGAATTGAAAATGCTGAATTTAAACTGAATAACTACACCTATAAGCTGGCAAAAAATGATGAAAACAATCATCTACACGGAGGTCATCAGGGTTTTAATAAGGTTATATGGAAACCGCAGCTGATAACCGATAATGAACAGACAAAACTTGTACTTAGATACTACAGCAAAGACGGTGAAGAAAACTATCCCGGCAATTTGCAGGTAGAAGTTACCTACTCACTTACTGAAGACAATGAACTCTGCATAGATTACTCCGCCGTTACCGATCAAGACACTATAGTCAATCTTACTAATCATGCGTATTTTAATCTGGCAGGTCACAAGCAAAATAATATCTTAAACCATCAATTAAAAATTTATGCAAATTATTTTACACCGATTAACAAGGAGTTTATTCCCACCGGCGAGATTTATAGCGTTAAAAACACTTCCATGGACTTTAGAACTCTGACAACCATTAATTCAAAATTAAACAATACCGATCCCCAACTTGTATACGGGCAAGGTTTTGATCATAACTGGGTGCTGAATTTAGATGGCCAAGGAAAGTCGCTTAAGAAAGCCGCAGAGCTTTATGAGCCTAACAGCGGCCGATTTATGGAAGTATTCACTACCAAACCGGGAATTCAGTTTTACTCAGGAAACTTCTTAAAAGGTCCGATTAAAGGTAAGGATAATGCTGTTTATTACCAGCACAGCGGGTTATGCCTTGAAACTCAATATTTCCCTAATTCACCAAACTATAACCATTTTCCATCACCTGTGTTGAAAGCAAATGAAAAATATCATCATACAACCATTTATAAATTTAGTGTCAAAAACTAATCCATCTAATCTATATTACAAGGAGATGACCCATGCTAATAAATCAAATATTAGAGCTAATAGACAGCAGAATACACGAGTTAAAATATGAAGAAGTACATTTAAAAACATTTATTGATTCGGATCAAGAAAGAAAGAGAAATATAGAATTTGCCATTAGCCAGCTGAAACAATTACAGCAGCAGATTCTAAACCTTACAGAATGTAAAAAGGCCGAATAGGCCTTTTTTCTTTCAATGTAATACTAGCTCTGCCAATTCCAAAGGTCCAATCGCTCTCCCGGCTTTATATACACGCATGTTTCCTCCCGATATTTCATCTATCAGGATAATTTCGTCACTGCCGGCAGCTTTACCGAACTCCAGCTTGATATCGTATAATTCAATTCCTTTCCCGGCTAAATCCTCTTTGATAATAGCTGATATTTTCTGAGTTAAAGTTTTTAATATCTGATACTGTGTACGAGTAATTATGCCTAACATTTCCAGTGCATCTTCATTAATTGGTGGGTCGCCATTTGCATCATCTTTTAGTGTGACTTCCACAAAAGCATCTAATGGCTGTCCTTCTTTGGCATACATGTTATATCGCCGCAAAAAACTCCCGACAGCACGGTAACGGCAGATAACTTCTAACCCATTCCCAAACACCTGGGCCGGTTCTACCTTCATCGACCTATTTTCAATATCCGCTTCCAAATAATGGGTAGGTATACCTTTTTCTTGTAATAATTCAAAATAATATTTGGTTAGTTTTAATCCGGCTTCACCAGCACCCATCATGGTAAAACCCACTGTGTTTGCTCCCGGGTCAAAAACACCATTTTGCCCGGTTACATCATCTTTAAAGATTAACACGTAATTACCGTCATCCGACCTGTAAATATCTTTAGTTTTACCTTTATATACCATTTTCATTGCACTTAATCACCCTCATCTATTCATTCGATTACAAAAGTTCTATTTCCTGTTTTCTGTATAAAAGTCCTGCATGGAAAATTTTAAATCTTTAAAGGGAATGACACACAATAAAGCTAATATTCTCATAAGCATATTTTTTAACTTGAAAGGACTGAACCCCTTGTTTAAAAAGTTTTGGACAGTCATATTTTTATTAATTATGTTTACAGGTGTCAGTTTGGCAAATAACTTAGTATTACACGAACAATCGCTTATTATAGATGATACCAATTCCAAAACCTATGGCTATATTGAATGCCAGTTACTAAAAACTGAGCTGGGTTACTGTTACAAACAACATTCAGCCATGACTGTTGATTTACTGTCAGAATTGATAACTGTTGTTAATATCACTGAATTTGATTTAGATCAGGATTATGCAATTCTTAAAGCATATAAACAACAATTGATCAATGAATATGAAACTGAAATTTATCTAAATGTAGACTACTCCTCTAAAATGCCTACGATATCCACTGAAATCTACAGTATTTTAGGCACTAAACTCTCAAAGCCCATTAAGGACTCTTTTACACTGTCGGAGGAAAAACTGTATTTCCGGGATACAGCAATTTATAGAATACTCAGCACAGACGGAATTATACCTGGCAGCGAATATGAATTTCAATTCATCGACTTGAATAACCTAGCCCCTTATCACGATGTTATAGCAATAGGCGAAACAGACCATTATTCCATAGATGATCAACAAATAGAGCTCCATAGAGTTATTTACTCAGAGGAAATACATTTGGTGAATGAAACAGGGACAATTTATAAGATTATCTATGACGATACAGAGCCGGAAATTATTATCCGTCCAGCTAAATCCAGTGATTCCACCTCAATTAATGCCTTATTGATTAACGCATACAAAAGTATTCCGAATTTGAAAATCCCTCATCCACAGCGCTGTTTCCACAGCTTAATTCGGATAAACGGCAATAACTTAAATAAATATGACTTTATGGACAACCGCCAACAAATTACTGAATACCTTTGTTTTGACGGATCAGACCAGATACTTTTAGAAGTCTCTCAAGATACATCAGACTATACAGGACAAATGACACTACCAATTGAAACAGATGGCCTAGAGAAATATCTGAGAAGAGACAGCTTGATAGATCCGACTTTACCGCAAGTTCAAGCATTGGTTGAGCAAATCCTAGAAGATGATAGCGATACATGGCAAGCAAGCCTGAAGATTATGCATTGGGTATGGGAATATATTGAGCCGGATTTCCAAGTGAAACCTGTGACAACTGCTGAAATCTTGAATCAAAAATACGGCGATGTTGTTGAGCATGTAACATTATTTGCAGCACTAGCCCGTGCATCAGGAATACCAACCAGAATTGCTGCAGGTCTACGCTATTCTGAAAATTTATGGCAGGGCTGGCTTTGGAATGAAATATGGCTGGGAGAATGGGTAGCTATTGATCCGTCATATTTACAATCAGAGCCGGATGCACTGTTAATTAAACTTATGAGCGGCAGCAGTATTGAAGAGCTTAACGGCTCTGCAATTAAACAATTTAAAGAGCTTCAGCTTTCCATACGCTTAGTTGAATCAACCTCCGGCCCGTTTACTTATAACCCGGAACTATCCACAGAAATTGCAGGGCAAACCTATACCAACGCTGATTTCTGCTGTTCCATTACCCTGCCTGATCATTGGTATTTTACAGATGCGTCTGCGAATACATTTACCGCAGTTGACCAATCATCCGCAGCTAGTGTTGACTTTCAGCTCCTTAATCTGCATTTCCCCTTAAGTGTACAGCAGATCATCGACAGTCAAACCTATCAATTGAGCAAACTGCCTGATATCACTGTCTATCCGCCTGAGGAATATCAAACCCGCACTATTTCTGGTTATGAAGCGGCAGTTGTTAAATGGGGATTGGAATTAGAAGATGACAGATATCTATCTTATCAGGAACAGTGGATTCTAATAATTGACGATCAATGCTATGTTATTACCCTGGTCCTTCCGGCTCTTTTGTATACGAATTTTGAAAGTGATTTTGCAGAAATTATCCACAGCTTTACCATACATAATTAATCAAATTCGAAAAGCAGAGACTCCATTTATAAATCCGGTGCTTAAAAAAAGCACCGGATTTATTCTGATGTTAAGTTAATACCTGCCGTACAATGCTCCTAAAGCCCGACAGGCTCTGAAATCAGCACTTTCTAAATCTTTTGTACCAAACGCATTCCAGTAACTCGGTCTAAAGATGTGCTCATCTTCTACATTGTGCATTGCAACGGGAATACGCAGCATAGAAGCTAAAGTAATGATATCAGCTCCAATATGTCCATAACTGAAGGAACCGTGATTAGCTCCCCAATTAGCCATTACGGAATATACATTCTTAAAGGGACCCTTACCGGTTAGCCTAGGAACAAACCAAGTAGTAGGCCATGTAGGGTCAGTGCGATCATTAAGAATATTATGAACTTCATCCGGAAGTTCAACAGTATATCCTTCAGCAATCTGCAGCACAGGCCCAAGACCCTTAATAATATTTAAACGCAATAAAGTAACTGGCATTCCGCCTCTAGTGGTAAAATTTGACGAATATCCACCACCGCGAAAATAGCCGCGGCTGGCCGGGCGCCATAAAGTCCTGCCTAAGCATTTCTCTACTTCATCATTACTTATATCCCAAAATGGCTTCATAGCAGGTTTTCCGTCAATCATCTGTTCACCAGTGCCATCTAGTGCGGCAGAACCTGAATTAAGTAAATGAATAAACCCATTCTCTGCCAGGCCCGTCAATTTGTGGCCGGTTACTCTTTCGACAGCAAACGGACTCCAATACGTACGAACATCAGCAAATACCTGGGCAGTATTGGTTACTAAATGACCAAATAACATAGCCAAACCGTTAAGTGTATCATTTTCAGTAGCAACAATAAAAGGCTGCCTAATGCCATTCCAATCAAATGATGAATTCAGAATTGCTTCCATAAAATCGCCATTAGGGAAATGATCAGTCCATTGACGCTGGCCTTGAAAACCGGCAGCAATAGCATTATGCCCTAACGCTTCTTCACCATACCCTAATTCATCCAGTCTAGGATTACCAACCATTAGATCCCGTGCAATTAAGGCCATCTTAACTACAAATTTCCAATCTTCATCTTTCTTTTCGCGCGATGCCATAAATTCCGGTGGATTATTATCTGGGCCTTCTTTACAGTGTGCTTTTACCCATTTTAAAGCCCGTTCATATTCTGCCCGATCATATATTTCCTCATCAATTCTGCGAATAAACTCGGACATATCAATATATTCATTACGCATTCCCAGATAATTTTGAAATAAATCTTCATTAACCATTGACCCGGCGATACCCATTGCTACCGAACCCATGGACAAATAAGATTTGCCGCGCATATTAGCAACAACCAAACCGGCTTTTACAAAACGGATAATCTTTTCCTTAACATCGTCGGGAATTATATCATCGCCTGCATCTTGCACATCCCGTCCGTAAATACTGAAAGCCGGAAGACCTTTTTGATTATGCGCTGCCAATACCGCAGCTAAATATACTGCACCGGGACGCTCAGAACCGTTAAAACCCCAAACTGCTTTTGGAGTAAACGGATCCATATCCATGGTTTCACTACCAT
>JAAZMN010000232.1 GCA_012798795.1 Bacillota bacterium
CTGTAATGGATAGCCCTGCCTTTTTTCTAATACTGCCAATATTATTGAAAAACGCTGATAATCAACACCGGTGGATTGACGGCGAGGAGTACCGCCAAACGCACTAGGAGCAACCAGCGATTGAACCTCAACCAAATATGGACGGCTGCCTTCCACACAGGGTACCACCACCGAACCTGAACTGTTTAGAGGGCGCCCACTCAAAAACAAGCTTGAAGGATTGTGCACTTCAACCAAGCCTTTATCTGTCATATCAAAGATACCTAATTCATTAGTTGAACCAAAACGATTTTTTACCCCTCTGATAATACGAAATGGCTGATGATTCTCACCCTCAAAATATAATACATAATCTACAGCATGCTCCAAAACTTTGGGACCGGCAAATGACCCTCCTTTTGTAACATGACCCACCAATATGATCGGTATTGCTAGTGATTTTGCAATTTTTAAAAAGTATGCCGCCCCTTCGCGTACCTGACTGACACTGCCTGGAGCTGAGCTTAAACCTTCTTGATAAATTGTTTGAATTGAATCGATAAACACAAGCTGAGGTTTTAAATCATCAATATATTTACCTATTACACCTGCATTCGTTTCTGCCAAAACCTCTAGCTTATCGTTTAACACTCCGAGACGTTCCGCCCGTAATTTTAATTGGCTTAATGATTCTTCACCCGATACATAGAGAACTCTACCCCTACTTGAAGCAACATAAGCTGCCACCTGCATCAGTAGGGTAGACTTTCCAATTCCCGGTTCACCTCCCAGTAATCCCAGCGAGCCGAGGACAATTCCGCCTCCCAATACCCGATCTAATTCGGAACTGCCTGAAGAAAAACGCTGTGCCGAGCTGGCTTCCACATCAGTAATTGCAACAGGTTTCGAGGCAGCTTTAACCCCAACCCACGGCTGATGTTTCGCCTGAATAGAACGTTCTTCAACTAAGGTATTCCATTCACCACAACCGGAACACCGACCCATCCATTTAGGAAACTCCGTCCCACATATTTGACATACAAATCTTACAGTTTCCTTTGCCATATAACTCTCCTATAATATAGTTCTTGTATATCTAATTATACCACTTAAGCTGATTAGTTACAATAAAAAACAAGCTGGGACTAATGTCCCAGCTTACTTCTTCGCACTTTTCAAATTAATTGAATACTATTTCTCCGCCTTTAGCATCAATATGAACCGTTGCACCCTCTTTATACGTACCTTTTAGTATTTCTTCTGCCAGCGGATTCTCAATCAACCGCTGAATAGCCCGCCTCAGCGGCCTGGCACCAAAGTCAACATCGAAGCCTTCATCTGTAAGCAGCTCTTTGGCATTTTCCGTAATATCTAATGAAATTTTCTGCTCTGCTAGCTGTTTAAACAAATCCTTAAGCATAATGTCCACAATTTTGGTTATATGCTGTTTATTAAGGGCATGAAACACTATAATATCATCAACACGATTGAGAAATTCTGGTCTGAAGGTCCGCTTTAACTCATCAACTACTTTATCTTTCATCTGCTGATAGCTGTCTTGCTCGTCATCAGAAATTCTAAATCCAATGCTTGTGTCGCTTTGAATTTGGGTAGCTCCCACATTCGAAGTCATAATAATAACTGTATTTCTAAAATCAACTGTGCGGCCTTTAGAATCTGTTAGTCTACCATCTTCTAGAACTTGAAGTAAAATATTAAACACTTCCGGATGGGCTTTCTCTATCTCATCAAAAAGTACCACAGAGTAGGGCTGACGCCTTACTTGTTCTGTTAACTGTCCGGCTTCATCATACCCAATATATCCGGGAGGTGCACCCACTAGGCGAGACACTGCATGCCGCTCCATATATTCAGACATATCAATGCGCACCATATACTCTTCATCACCAAATAATGCCCCTGCCAAGGCTTTAGCCAATTCTGTTTTACCGACACCGGTAGGGCCGAGAAAGATAAAAGAACCAATCGGTCGGTTTGGATCCTTTATTCCGGCAAAAGCACGCCGGATGGCTTTTGAAACAGACTGAATAGCTTCATCTTGAGCAATAACTCGCTCATGTAAAATATCTTCTAAGTTTAGCAGTCTTTCCGATTCCTTCTCAGCGATTCTCTGTACTGGTATACCAGTCCAAATGGCCACCACATCGGCAATGTCCTGTTCACCAACAACCGCTTCATTACGCCCCTGATTGTTTTTCCATTGAGAACGCATATCTGCAAGCTGATCATGAAGCTTCTGCTCTTGATCTCTTAGCGAAGCTGCTTGTTCAAATTCCTCATTTTTTATCGCCGCTTCTTTTTCCACCCTAATTTCTTCTACCTTTTTCTCTAAATCTTTTAGCTCTTGAGGAACAACCAAACCCTTCAGCCTTACTTTAGA
>JAAZMN010000233.1 GCA_012798795.1 Bacillota bacterium
AATGTCTGGAACATAGTCTTTATCTTTCCGGACTACTCTGGCCAAGGAACGGAAAGTGCCTCCCACACCGATAATTGGATGAGAACCTTTAAGCCAAGGCAAGGATTTATATGAATATTTGAGAAAATTCTCCAATTCCTTCAGATTTGCAGAATCAGGTTTGTCTTTGGTATTGAACTTGGTAGTTAATGTAACCGATCCAAAAGGCAGATGCGAACTGTTTTCTTTCATTCTGTCTCTAAATGAAACAAGTTTAAATGAGCCTCCACCTAAATCAGCCATCAGTCCTGATGTTTGAGGCATTGTATTTACAGCACCGAGATAACCGTAATGTGCTTCTTCTTCTCCTGACAATACTTTAAATGTCAGTCCGGTTTCCTGTTTTATCCGCTCAATAAAGATTTTTCTATTGTTAGCTCTGCGGGTAGCAGCGGTTGCAACAGCAATAATATGGGTCACATTGTGTGCTTTGCAAAAATTAACAAACAGCTGAATTGTTTTAATCGCGTAGTCCATAGATTTTTCTGAAAGTGATCCGGTTTGATCAATATCTTTAACTAAACGAACAGTTTCTTTTAGATTTTCTTTCTGGTAGTAAGAACCATTCGCATCAATTTTAATTATTATTAATCGGACTGAATTAGAACCTAAGTCTATAATTCCTATATGTTCCATTTTTCAAACTCCTTCGAGGTGATTTTAATATATATTCAACTTTATTTTAACAATAAAATCTCAATATAGCAACTAAAACTTAATAAAAATATGCACTCTACCCTTATTATAATAGGTATATTCTCAGACATCAAGCAGTTTAAGGGGGCAGGGCATAATGTTGACATTAGATTTTGTGCAGAGTATAATTAATTACAGTAATTAAAAATGTCATTGTTGAGGAGGTTTATTGATGGAAGTAACGAAGAAAGCCGAATATGCCATCAGTGCCCTCCTAGAATTAGCGATTAATCATGGTCAGTTTGTTTCATCAAAGGAAATTGCATTGCGCCGAAACATTCCCAGGAATTTTTTACCTCAAATTATTGCCATATTAGGAACAGAAGGTTGGGTGGAAGGTGTGCGCGGTCCGGGAGGTGGTGTCAGGCTGGTTAGTGATCCTGACATAATTACTATACTTGATGTTTTGGAGTTAATTGAAGGACCTATAGCACTAACGCGCTGCTTAGCTAGTGAAGGTAATTGCGTTAATGAAGGCTCATGTCAATTACATCCAATTTGGGCTAAAGCCCAGAAGGCAATGATTCAAGTGCTAACTGACATTACATTAGCCGATATAATAGAAGAAACCGCAGATTGAAAAGGTTAATCGCAACTAATCACGGGAGGCGTCAATATGCCAAGAAAGAATTTAATATTATTAGTACTAGTGTTAACCAGTATTTTTTTAGTATATTCACCACTGCTGGCTGCTGAGATTGGATATGTTGATTTTGAATATTTATTTATTGCTCATCCAGAATATTCAATTAAAAGTCAAGAGTATCAGAGCATAATAGAAAAGTATATTCAAGAATATGAAGAAGCAGCCAAAGAAATTACTGAACAAGAAGAGCTTAATGAATTGATTACATACTATGACGCCAAAGTAATAGCAGCAGACGAAGAACTGAGCGGGTTTATTATTGATTCATTAAAAGCGTATGTAGAAAAAGTTGCCCAAGAAAATAGTATTAGTTTGGTTCTAGCTAAAAATATGGTAATATATGGCGGAATTGATTTAACAGAATTAGTCATTGAAGAGATGTATCGTTCGTATGGAATATCTGTTCCATCCTATCTCCGTTTAGAATAAATTCTAAAATTTGGTTGTACAGCCAAATATCTATAAGTAAATTATTGAATATGGAGGTATGAATATGAGAAAATGGGAATGTACGGTGTGTGGTTATATTTATGAGCCGGATGTTGGCGATCCTTCTCAGGACATTGAACCGGGAACAGCTTTCGAAGATTTACCCGACGATTGGGTATGTCCTGAATGTGGAGTAGGGAAAGATATGTTTGAGGTAGTTAGTTTAGTCTAAAAGGAGGATATTACAATGGCTTATCCAAGTGTTGACCATGACCTTTGTATTGGATGCGGACTCTGCGCCGAAATTTGCCCCGATGTTTTTGAGATAAACGATGACGGTTTAGCAGAGGTTTTGGAAGATGCGGAATGCGATGATGCTGGATGCTGTGAGGAAGCTGCCGACGCTTGTCCTGTAGATGCAATTTCATTATAATGTTATTGAGGCCCCAATTTTGGGGCTTTTTTAAATATATTAGGATTGATCTGGCAAGATGACCAAAAGTCTACCTGCTTATAATTGCTGCATAAGGGATACATTAAGCTTGCACCCGCAATTATAAGGAGGTGAATTAAATGGCTCAAGGCTCAAGCTCTTCTAATCTCAAACTAATACCTGAAGCATATCAGGCTTTGAATCAATTCAAATATGAAGTAGCCAGTGAGTTAGGAATTAACCCAGAATATAAGTCAGGCTACTGGGGCAACATTTCTTCTCGTGAATGTGGCGCTGTAGGAGGACATATGGTGCGGCGTATGATTGCTGCTGCACAGCAGTCGTTAGTTGGTCAAACTCCACAAACCGGTGGGTTTCGTACAGGCACAGCAGGTTTTCCTTTAGAACCTGATGCTCAGAAATAACATC
>JAAZMN010000234.1 GCA_012798795.1 Bacillota bacterium
CTATTGTTACAGAGGTAATACCTTTTACTGTATTTTATCAGGCTGAGGACTATCACCATAATTATTATCAGCAGCATTCAGAACAAGCCTATTGCAGTTTGGTTATTAAGCCTAAAGTAGGAAATTTTCGCAAAAAGTTCAGTGAAAAGATAAAGCTGAAGGAATAATCCGTCAGCTTTAATTTCTAATTAACTTAGTTTATGGATGAAAATACCGCTGAGCAGCTTTGGTTCAAACCAAGTTGATTTGGGAGGCATGACTTGATCTTTGTCAGCTACGTTAATAACCTGGTTAATAGAGGTGGGATACAGAGAAAAAGCAGCTTTCATATTAGTGTTTACTCGATTTTCCAGCTCTCTAAGGCCGCGAATTCCACCAACAAATTCAATTCTCTCATCAGTACGAGGGTCTATAATATTTAAAATAGGTGCTAAAATTTGATCTTGAAGTATAGCAACATCTAAGCTCTTAACCGGATCGTCAGTTTGGATTAATTCCGGTTTTGGAATCAGTTGATACCATTGGTTATCTAGATACATGCCAAAAACGTGTTTTCTTTCCGGCTGGTATGGACTAAATGGTGCTGTTTTCATGGTAAACCGTTCTTGAATTTGCTGAAAAAACTCTTGTTTTGAAAGTCCGGCTAAATCTCGGACAAGGCGGTTATAAGGCATGATTTTTAAATCTGAAGCTGGAAATAATACTGATAGAAAATAGTTGAATTCTTCTGTTATTGAGTATTCAGAATTTTCTTGGCGCATTTCCATGCCCACACGAAATGCGGCTTGCGAGCGGTGATGTCCGTCGGCAATATACAGGTATTGGATTTTATCAAACAGCTCCACCAATTCTTCTATAGTCTCCGAACAATCAATGACCCAACAGATATGCTCAACATTGGAAGAACTAAACTGATAAATTGGCTGATGAGTATCGGCCCAGTGATTAATTATCTGTTTAACCGCCGGTTTGTCTAAGTATGTTTGAAATATCGGTCCCGTATGAGCATTAACGGCTTTAATGTGGGCAATGCGGTCTTCTTCTTTATCCGCACGTGTGTACTCGTGTTTCTTTATAATATTATTTTTATAATCGTCAATTGCAGTGCAGCAGACTAATCCGGTCTGAGCCCTTCCATCCATTATTTGCCGATAGATATAAAGACATTCAGTTTCATCTTGAATGAAGTAATCTTCCGCAATCATTTGATCCAGGATTTCTTTAGCTTTTAGATAAACACGAGGTTCATGAGGATCTGTAGGTTCAGGGAAATTAATTTCAGCTCGATCTATATGTAAAAAAGAATATTTATTCTGTTTTACCATTTCTTTTGCTTCTTGAGAATTCATTACATCATAAGGCAAAGCTGCTATTTTGTCCGCCAAATCACTGCGGGGCCGAAGAGCCCGGAAAGGTTTAATTACAGCCATAATTTAATCATCCTTTGTTTTATTTATGCACTAGTATATCATATTAGACAAGCATTCGGGAGATAAATATAAAAAAGTGTAGGAAATAAATGGGTGAAAATGGAAACATGGGCAAGGGAAGCAGCGAACAAGCAAAAACTCGTATATTTTTAGAAATATTTTAGAAAAATAAGCGCCGGCAAGAGTAGTTTACAAAAAGCCGGCGCTGTTTTATTGCTTTTAATTAATCACGCAGTTGTTCCGGTGTATCTCCAATAGTGAGTGTAATCAGTTGAGATTTTCCTTCTCTGAGAATAGTCAAAATAACCTCATCACCGGGTTTATAATCAGCAATGGCATTAACAAGGTCGTCGCTGTTATTAATATCCACATCATCAAAACGACGAACAATATCTCGTGCCTTTAAACCTGCTTTATAAGCAGGAGAATCAATGATAACATCGGTAATTAAGATACCTTTGGTATCCGGTAGGCTTAATTGCTGTGCCAAATCATCGTCAATTGAAAGGAAATATATACCCAGCCATGGTAGTGGCGGCAGTTTTACTTCTCCGGTTTCAATTAACTCCTGCAGCACATCTTTGGCTACATTAATTGGAATTGCAAATCCTATTCCCTGTGCTTCCGCATGGACTGCTGTATTAATACCGATAACTTCACCTTCAATATTTAAAAGTGGACCTCCGGAGTTACCGCTGTTAATTGCAGCATCGGTTTGCATCAAGTTTTTATATTTCTGTACGGTACCGTCGGTACCCATAATTTGAATTTCCCGGCCTTTAGCACTCAAAACCCCAACTGTAACAGTGTGATCTAACTGTTTACCGTATGGATTACCGATTGCAATAACCCATTCACCCGGACGAGATTTTTCTGAATCCCCCAAAGTTACGGTAGGGAAAGGTTTATCTCCTTCAATTTTTAATACAGCTAAATCTAATCGTTCATCAGAACCAAGAATATCTGCCTCAAATTCTCCGCTTATCTGCGGTGAATTCACCGTTACAGTAACCTTTTGATTTTCATCTACATTACCCACTACATGCTGGTTGGTTAGGATAATGCCAGAGTTATCAATAATAAATCCGGTGCCTTGACTTATCCGTTCACTTGGTATTTTTTGAAACGGCTGCATAGACCAGAAGTCAAAGAAGAAACTAAATGGATCTGTTCGCCAATAGCTGGGCGATTGTTCTTGCGCAGGCCACTTTACTTGGATATACACAGTAGCAGGATTAGCCGCTTCAGCAATATCTGCTATCTGGTAAGGATTGTTTAGGGTTGATATCAGTGCCACATTTTTACCGGTTATTGTAGAAGCTTCTGATTTAGTGTCTTCAGTTAAATCGATTGTCGGATTTTCTTCTTGGGCAAAGGAGACTCCTAGCTCCGGATTTAGATGATACGCAGTAAATAACCCTACTGCCAATAATAAGATGAGAGAAATAGAAATAACAAAATAATTCTTACGCTGCATGGAATTCCTCCTTTAATTTATTTGGTTTATTTATTAAATAAAACCTATTATTAATTATATACGAAATGTGTTTTTAGTATCAAGGGGTAATAGACAGTTAAATTTGTAAAAAAAAGGAAAAAAGTCAGGAAACCCCTAACTTTTTACCGTTATATTGTTAGAATTCAATACTGGTTATTCGAGTAACTTCTTTAATATTCACCATTATTTCTGCGATTTCAGCATCTACGGGCTTGTCTGTATTGAGAATCATTAAAGCCGGTCCGCCTTGCTCTTTTCGTCCCACTTGCATGGCTCCAATATTGATATCATGTGATCCGAGCACTTGGCCTAGTTTACCAATAACTCCCGGCTTATCTGTATGTTCTACAACCAAAACGTTGCCGTTGGGAGCAAAATCCAAATCAAAGCCGTCAATATTTACAATTCGAGGACCGTAATTCTTAACGTAGGTTCCCTCGAGTGTAAATGGTTCTTGATCGGTAGCTGCAATGACTTTAATATGATTAGTATATATAAAATCGTTATCCGGATAACATTCTCTAAAACTTATACCGTATTCTTTTGCTAATATGGGGGCATTAACATCATTGACAATAAAGTCTACTTTTGGCTGTAAAAATCCGGCTAGCAATCCTCTGGTGATTA
>JAAZMN010000235.1 GCA_012798795.1 Bacillota bacterium
ATGACTGTTTGGATCCAACACTGCTTAACAGTTATTTACAGGTAAAACAATATGAAGGGTTATTTACAGCCGGTCAGATTAATGGAACTTCTGGTTACGAAGAGGCTGCAGCTCAAGGGTTAATTGCTGGAATTAATGCAGCATTATATGTTCAGGGCAAGGAGCTTATTAATATTGATCGTTCTCAAGCTTATATTGGAGTGTTAATTGACGATTTGGTGATTAAAGGAACTGATGAGCCTTATCGGATACTAACTTCAAGAGCTGAATACAGACTATTTTTAAGGGCAGACAATGCAGATCAAAGACTTACTCCTCTTGGCTATAAATTAGGTTTGATTTCTCCAGAAAGATATCGCCGGTTTGAAGAAAAATGGAATGCTGTTGAAAAAGAGATAGAGCGTTTGGAAAACTATAAGCTGGGTTCTAACAAAGAAACGAATAAGATATTACAGCAGATCAATACATCCGAGATCAAGCATGGGATTAGTTTAGCTGATTTATTGAGGCGTCCAGAAATCAAGTATGAAGATATTGCCAAGTTTCAGCAACTGCCGAAATTGGATAGACAGGTCATCGAAGAAGTTGAAATTTCCATAAAATATCAGGGTTATCTGGATAAACAAAAAGCAGGTATTGCTCGTTTTCAAAAAATGGAAAACCGGTATATCCCTCATATTGATTACAATAGAGTACCCGGGCTGTCTCGGGAAGCAAGAGAAAAACTAATTAAATATAAACCACTTACAATAGGGCAAGCATCTCGAATTTCTGGGGTTTCACCTGCGGATATTTCGGTATTATTAGTCTTTTTAGAAGGGAAAAATTAATGGATATTCAAGTTATAAAGGAAATAATTACCAAGGAGTGTGCCGTACTTGATATTTATCTTACTGCAGAACAAGTAGATCTAATGATGCATTTTGCTAAGTTAGTCTTTGAAGCCAATAAACGAATGAATTTGACAAGAATCACATCAAATGAAGAATTTGCCGTTAAACATTTAATTGATTGTTTGTTATTATCTAAAGTAGGATGCGATTTTAAGGGATCTGGAATTGATGTGGGAAGCGGTGCCGGGTTTCCCGGTGTAGTGATAGCAGGATGTATTACTACTTCACCGGTGACATTATTAGATTCTTTAGAAAAGAGAGTCAATTTCTTGCTGCAGGTAAAAGATAAATTGAATTTAACCAATGTAGAATGTGTGCATGCTCGGGCGGAGGATTTAGCAAGAGATAAAAACTATCGGGAAAAATTTACCTGGGCTACAGCTAGGGCTGTTGCACCATTACCTGTTTTATTAGAGTATTGTGCTGCTTTTGTTGAAGTCGGAGGATATTTTTTGGCAATGAAGGGTAATCAGAACCGAGCAGATGATGAAATCAGTGATGCGAAAAATGCAATTAAAGTCTTAGGATTAGAACTGATTTCAGTATACAAATTTGAACTTCCCTTGAATATGGGTGAAAGAACTATAATTAAACTTAAAAAGAAATCCCCCATATCCAGGGGTTTTCCGAGAAAAGCAGGCATTCCCAGTAGAAAACCGCTATAAAGCGAAAAAACCGTTCGTTTTATGGCGGTTTTTCTCATAAGGTTTTTAAATTAAATCTATTTCCCGGGAGGAAGCGAAGCACTAGTACCGAATACATATAGTAGATTTTTAGAATAAGTAGGTGTTAGGGTGAAATTAGCTGATATGCTTCGACTTAAAAACAAATCTACCGCTGAATCGGATTCTATAATACCTGAACAGGATGAAGCTGGGGCTGAAATTGAAATTTGGAAAGAAGAAATCAAATCTGTGCCTATTGATTTGATTGAGCCCAGCCCTTTCCAGCCTAGGTTTAATTTTGATGAAGAGGGGCTTAAGGAATTGGCGGCTTCCATTTCTGAACATGGGGTCTTACATCCAATTGCGGTACGAGAAATTGGGGAAGGTTATCAATTAATTGCAGGCGAGCGGAGGCTGAGAGCGTGTAAGTTACTTGGTTGGGAGACGATCCCGTGCATAATCAAAAACATGGATGATCGGTTAGCTGCAGAGATGGGTTTAATAGAAAATTTACAGCGAAGAGATCTGCACTTTCTGGAAGAAACAGAAGGTTACTAGCGATTAATTGCAGAATTTAATTTAACTCAGGAAGAATTAGCAAAACGCATTGGAAAAAGTCAATCAAGTATTGCCAATAGACTGAGGCTGCTTAAACTGGACAAGAGTGTTAGAGATATTATTTCCCGGGAAATGATCAGTGAGCGGCATGCAAGGGCGTTACTTAAGTTGGATGACAAAAATAGGCAGCTGGAAGTGATCCAGCAGATTATAAAAAGCAAGCTAACTGTGCGTCAGACAGAAGACTTGATTTCCAAAATTCTTAATAAACCTAAGAAACCGAAAAGACAAAAGAAAATAATTTTGAAGGACATTCGTCTGTTTACTAATAGCGTGAAAGAGTTGGCGGGCACTTTAACAGCTAGTGGATTAAGTGTAGATTATCAGGAAGAAGATGATGAACAATTTTATAAAGTGACTGTATTGATAAGAAAGCCTGAAAGGGGGGGCAATGATGGGCAGAGTAATAGCAATAGTTAATCAAAAGGGAGGAGTTGGAAAGAGTACTACAGCAGTTAATTTAGGAGCTTACTTAGCTTTAGCCAATCAAAAGGTGCTGTTAGTTGATATCGATCC
>JAAZMN010000236.1 GCA_012798795.1 Bacillota bacterium
GATCAGCAGTTTGCCCGAGCTCAAACAGTGTTTAATGAATTGTACGATTTACCTATTACAATAATAGATAAACGTGGGTTGAATAGTGCTGAGATTAAAGCAAAGGCACGAAAAGTAAAGGTTGAATTTCCGGATTTAGGATTGATTATCATTGACTATCTGCAGTTAATCAAGCCGACTATGTCCGGCGGCAATCGCAGTTGGGCGATTATTATTGGCGAAATTGTAAGAGAACTTCGTGATTTGGCAGGAGAATTGGATGTTCCTATAATTCTTATATCCCAGCTAAATCGCTCTGTGGAAAGCCGCGATAATAAACGGCCTATGTTATCGGATTTACGTGATTCGGGTAATATTGAAGAGTTTGCAGATGTGGTTATGTTTTTATATCGCGATGATTACTATAACCCTGAATTAGCTGAAGAATTAGGTACAACTGGTGAAGTTGAGGTTATTTTTGCCAAACAGCGAAAAGGGCCGACCGGAACAGTTAAATTGAAGTTTATTAAAGAATATACACGTTTTATTGACGAGTTTATTGAGTAAGTTGGTGAGTAAATGGATTTATTTAACGAACTGGAGCGGGTTAAGCTGAAATTTATTGCTGTTTGTGAAACTTTAGTCGATAGACAGCAGCTGTCTGAAGAAAACTTTAAAGAGATACGCATTCTTCTGGATAGTCTAGATGATCACGATGAAGAATACATCAACCGCCGATTAAATGACTTAACCGGCGGCAGGCTTGATTTGATGTTTTGGGAGTAAGATTAAAAACTGGGATTGGCGAAAGGATGTGTTTTGTGAGTTCAAATAAACTGACAAACCCCAGTGTGGTAAAACAGATCATTGATCAATATGAGTTTAGGTTTAAAAAGCGTTTTGGGCAGAATTTTATCATAGATCACAACATACTCAATAAAATTATTAAAAGTGCTGAGCTTAAGCAAGATAAATTTGTGATTGAAATTGGTACCGGTTTAGGTACTCTTACTTATGAACTTGCCAAACAGTGCAAGCAGGTAATTACGTTTGAAATTGATCATGAGCTTGCCAAGATATTTACAGAAAACAATGAGACAAAAAACATTGAACTGATTTGTGAAGATGCGCTAAAAGCTAATTGGCGTCAAATATTAGTTGATTTCGGATGGCAGGGCGAAGCAGTGAGCTTGGCAGCTAATTTACCCTATTACATTACATCGGGGTTGATTATGAAGGCTTTAGAATGTAACCTGCCTTTTGATTTGATAGTTGTCATGGTGCAAAAAGAAGTAGCCGACAGGATAAGGGCAAAGCCGGGGGCTAAAGAATATGGTTTGCTAACACTGGCGGTTGAGTATTACGCTGACGTCGAGTTAGTTGCCAATGTACCCAGAACAGTGTTTATGCCCGAACCGGATGTTGATTCTGCCATTATCAAGCTTATTCCGCATCAATCGGAACTCGGCGTGGAAAAAGATAAATTATTTGCTGTTATGCGGGGAGCCTTTATGCATAGGCGCAAGACTTTGAAAAATTCATTAAAGAGGCTGTGTAAGGACTGGGGA
>JAAZMN010000033.1 GCA_012798795.1 Bacillota bacterium
AGCCTCGGCAAAAGCCGAGGCTTTACTATTTAAAGAAATTCATAAGGCGAGATAACTGCACCGTATTTAGCTTTTGCTTTCTCTAAGAGCTCCTTTTGAGAGTGAAGCTGATTTATAAATTCAACTGGTATATCATCATACTTGCTGAAGATAGCGTCCATTCTTGCATACTTGGCAAGATATTTATCAACTCGAATGGAAAATTGTTCGATATACTCTGCTTCTGTATACTCTCTTTGCATGTGTTCTTTGAAAAGCTGCTGCAGATCCTCATATTTAGGAATAAGACCAATGGGTGTTTCAATGGCATCAAACTTATTGTTTACTCTGCCTTCCATCCATATTATCCAGACTTTCTTATCGAGAATTTCATTCAGATAAGAACCTGTACCATTCTTCTTGAGAAAGTAATTGGTAGCATATACTCTTGGAGGATTGCTTAATCGCTTACCAAAATCAAGATAGTTTTGGATATACGTACCTAAAGAAATTGCCAAGAAATCTGAATTAGCCATCGGATTATGCTTGCGCACTCCTTGTTTTCCCAATGTGGCAGCTGTTGTCTCAGATTCTAAACAAGCACCGATCATTACGCCTTGTTCCCAACTTAAGGATTCAGCAACCGGTACACTGGTATCTGAATCTCTTCCTCCATAGATAAACCCACTTACCGGAACCCCGTTTGGATCTTCTAAAGCGGGATCAGCATTGGATAATTCGTCAATCCGCAGAGTGTAACGGGAATTCTTATTGGATGGTGGAAGTTCTTTGCCGTCTGGGCCTTTTTTACCTTCATACCAGTCCCCAGCGTAATTATAGCCTGTTTTTGGAATCTCAACTCCCATACCAGTCCAATATGGGACACCGTCATTTACTAACACATTGCTGAAAATGACTTCTCCCGGTTTTGTTAGGGCATCATAAATGACTGGATCGTTTGCATTGCTTACGTCTTCAATAATTCCGAACATACCTCTTTCAACATTAACTGCTCGTACTTGATCATCTACTATCCGAAGATAAGCAATGTCATCGCCTACAATTACTCCTCCAGGAATCATTGCCGTACTGGTTTTGCCGCAGGCACTGGGAAATGCACCTGTAAAATATGTTAATTGATTACCTGAATTATTGATACCCATGACAAACATGTGCTCCGCCAACCAGTCTTCTTGAGCTGCTTTTTGGATTGCAAGTCTGAGTGCCAATTTCTTAAGTCCTACACTATTACCTGCATACTGGTTATTTACGGAAAACACTCGGTTTTTCTCAAGGTCAATATAGATTCGTCGTTTATCTACATCAACAGTAACACCATTGTCTAATCTTCCTGCAGAATGAATAAAATAGAAAAAGTCCTTGGAGCCATTGAGTCGTTTAAACTCTTCGAAACCCGGTCGGTAAAGAATATTTTCACTATGTGCAACGTAGGCAGAATCTGTAATTTGTAAAGATGGAATACTAAATTTAGAATTTGTCGGCCCTAAACAATAAAATAACACTAACATTTCCTTACCCTGCATGGAACCATCCAGGTAGGAATACATTTCTTTTAAACCTGTATCACGTAATATAGCTTCATTGCCAAGACCAGAACCCTCTACATCAGATACAAGATACTTTGTATGTTCCTTATCTCGTGCTTGATCAAAGTAACCGTCATAATGTATCGTATGTCCTTCAGTTTTCAAAGGTGTTTCTTTACCATTTTTTAAAGCAAGCTTTCTTACATAATCGGCATCTTCCTCAGAATCAGTAAGTACAGTTACCTTTGCAGGTTTGCAAAGCTCAATGGCCCAGTTTACAATTTTCAACACATGTTCATTGTTTAGTTCTTCTAATTTTTTAAAATTTGTTTGGTTTATGCTCATAATACTCATAGATTAATCCCCCCAAATAACCAGTTTTGAGCCTGCAGTTTGCGCTGCTAAAAGCTGCTATAAAAACCAGGCATCAAAAAAAGCCTATTGCAGTAAAGTATATCACTAAATGGGTTTAGG
>JAAZMN010000034.1 GCA_012798795.1 Bacillota bacterium
TGGGAGAAGTATAAGAAAGGGAATGGCTTCAGGTTGTGCCGTCCTAGTACTTGGGGATTATTTGGATGGTATAGTGACGCCAAAAAATGTGGGGTTTCTGCGGGAATACAATTTTAGTGGGCGAGCAGGTAAACGACATGCCGATAAATATGCATTAACACATGAAATTGATTCTTTAACTCCTGACACCTTAGTTCGACTGCAGACTTTTGGTTATCAATATGGAGCTGAGCATTTCTCTCAACAGAAAATGACTGAAGAAACTCTGGGATTATATCAATCATGTTTTAAGTAATTTATGATTTTTAGTAATTGGTTCTTTTTTTCTTCAGATACCGGTATCAAATCATCTATGGGAGCATCAGCTATTAGCCTCTGGAAAACACCCTTTAATATGGCCACATCACCGCGTATATCTACTACATTAAAGTAGATATCACCGCAATAAGATCTTCTTACTACAAAATTTCCAACGCTAATATTCATTTCTGACTCCTTCCTTGTTGCTTTTTTACTATAACCTATGCATGAAAAAGGAAAATGCAACATTGTGTCTAATATTAGACACAATGAAGGGAGGTTAATATCGATGAAATTAATTATTGTTGTCGTTGAAGACGATGATGCTCCGATTCTAATTAAAAATTTAGCAACACACGATTATCGCTCGACTAAACTAGCCAGTACTGGAGGATTTTTGCTGCAGGGTAATACTACCTTACTAGTGGGGGTAGAAAATGAACAAGTAGAAGACGTGTTAGAAATTATACGGGAAACTTGTAAACGCCGTAAGAAAATAGTACCGCATGCAACAGCAGAAATCCCGACTACAGTTAATTTACCAATAGAAATTGAAGTGGGAGGAGCTATTGTATTCGTCGTTAATATTGTGGATTTTTACAGAACATGAAGAGAAGGAATCAAAGTAAGCAGGGAAAGTGTGTTAGCTACAGCATGAGCTGTAATCGGTCTTAATATGCTGTTTTTTGCCGTAAAAAGTAATCCAAAAATTAATCCTGAAATCAATATCGGTATAAACTGAATAACGTAAAAATGAACTAACGCAAAACACAATGCACTAATAATAACTGCCCATTTTGCAGTTGTTACTTCCTGCAATGCTGTGAGAAATGCTCCACGAAAGAGTAATTCTTCACTTAAAGAAGCTCCTACAGTGAACAATCCTGCTGCCAACCAAAACATGCCGGGGCTTTTGATATCCAGCAACAGCCGTATTCCTCTTTGCTCCTGCCAAAGCCAAGAGACTACCTGTTCACTCCCGAATATTTTACTGAGAAAGGACACGCTTATTAGATTAACTGTTGTGTTACCTAAGAACAAACCAATACCTGCAACTATACCCCAACCCACTTCACTAAAATCCCAGCTGATTACTGAAATATCGCGAATGGTTATTAAACTCCCGATAATCAGCCATAACTGCTGAACCATCATCCAGATAACTAATTGACTGCTTGTCTCGATCTTAAATATAAAAGCTGCCGAATGGAGTAAAAACCATCCAACTATTACTATTATTAACCACCGCTTATCAACCATGATACCACCTCTTATTAGACTATTCATCCAGACTTGCTCTGATGCCAAAAAAAGAAGCGCTGCTGCGCCTCTTTTAAATCCTATAGTTTGGTGCTTCCTTGGTTATTTGCACATTATGCGGATGACTTTCTTGCATCCCAGCTGGAGTAATTCGTACAAACCTTGCTTCGTCATGCAGAGCTTTGATGTTTGGAGTTCCACAATATCCCATACCTGATCGTAATCCACCTATTAACTGAAATACGGTTTCAGATAATGTCCCTTTAAACGGCACTCTACCCTCTATGCCTTCAGGAACTAATTTTTGACTGCTTTCTTGAAAGTATCTATCGTAACTGCCCGCCTTCATAGCACCAATAGAACCCATACCGCGATAGACTTTGTAACTGCGTCCTTGGTATATTTCCATTTCTCCAGGACTTTCTTCCGTCCCTGCAAAGAGACTGCCTAACATAACAACATCAGCACCTGCAGCTAAAGCTTTCACAATATCACCTGAATAGCGAATCCCACCATCAGCAATAACCGGAACCTTGTATTTCTTACCAACCTGGGCACAATCCCAAATTGCCGTCAACTGCGGTACTCCCACACCCGAAATCACCCGTGTAGTACAGATGGAACCAGGCCCAACACCTACTTTAACCGCGTCTGCTCCTGCTTTAATCAGTGCTTCTGCAGCTTCAGCAGTAGCAATATTACCTGCAATGATATCAACTTTTGAGCCAAATTCTCGCTTCAAAATAGCTGTCACATCCAGTACTCGTTTAGAATGTCCGTGAGCGGTGTCGACAACCAAAACATCAACGCTTGCTTTAACCAATGCATCTGCACGCTCAAGTGTGCCTTCTCCTACACCAATTGCAGCGCCCACTCTTAATCTGCCGTGACTGTCTTTAGCTGCATTTGGATATTTCCTCGCTTTTTCAATATCCTTTATCGTTATTAATCCCATTAAACGATAATTCTTATCTACTAAAGGCAGCTTTTCAATACGATGCTTGTGCAGTATCTTCTTGGCTTCTTCAAGAGTTGTATTTACCGGTCCAGTAATTAAATTATCTTTGGTCATTACTGCGCCGATTTCTTGTTCGAAATTTTCTTCAAACACTAAATCGCGATTTGTCAGTATTCCCACTAACTTACGCTGTTCATCGACAATTGGAACACCGGAAATACGATAATGTGCCATCAAGTCGAGAGCATCTGAAACTTTATGCTCTGGAGACAAAAATATTGGGTCAACTATAATCCCGCTCTCTGATCGTTTAACTTTATCTACTTCGCCCGCTTGCTCTTGGATAGAAAGATTTTTGTGAATTACACCTAACCCTCCCTCGCGAGCAATAGCAATAGCAGTACGAGCTTCAGTTACAGTATCCATTCCCGCACTTATTAAGGGTATGTTTAAAGTAATGTTCTTTGTTAATGTAGTAGCAGTATCTACATCAGCCGGTAAAACTTCGGAAGCTGCTGGAACAAGTAAAACGTCATCAAAAGTTAACCCTTCCTTGCCAAACTTATTCTCGAAATCCATTAAAGCCCTCCCTTTCATAATGAGGTTATCTATTGACAGCTATTTTATCATACTCTGTCCAAAATACAACACCCTTCTGATTTTCTGTTTAATCTAGCTTTAGAACTAAATTAATCTCAATTTTAGCAGGTTTTTCTCACCGGTTGTGTAGAATATCTCATTTAGATTAAAAATATAATGCTGACGCGACTGTCATCTCAATTTAGGATGCATTTGTAAAATAGGAGGTAAATAAAATATAATGGAAAAAATCAGAAGAATAGCGATACTAGGTTCAGGACGTCTTGGCCGTGGTATTGCAGAAAACGCCGCAACTAAAGGATATGATGTAACACTGTTTGCACAAGGTGCTGGAAGTCAAAACGCTCCTTATCGAATTGAACGCAGTTTAGACAAAAAATTAGAGAAATGGGCAATAACCGAAGGAGAAAAACGTGTAATTCTCAGCCATATCAATTATTCTACCGATCTTAAAAAATTAGTTGATGCTGACTTAGTAATAGAAGCTACAATTGACCATTTATATACTAAACAAGAATTATTGCGTACTGCAGACCGCTTGTGCGGGCCAAATGTAATATTTTTACTAACAAGCGCTACTTTGTGCGTAAGTGAAATTGCACTAAGTTTATCCCGCCCTAATTTACTGGTCGGAGCCCGCTTTATTCCACCGGTAGTTGATACAACTGTAGTGGAATTAAGCTTCAGTTCGGATACTTCCAAAGATGCAATAAATACTACTAAAGAATTCATTAATAATTTGGGTAAGAAACCGATTCTTGTACAAGAATCGCCCGGTCTTGTCAATCCAAGAACGCTGGTAACTCTGATTAACGAAGCTGCATATCTTCTAGACGAAGGTGTTTCATCTGCAGAAGCCATTGAAATGATAATTATAGGAAGCTGGTCAATGCAGCAGGGACCTTTTGAGATGGCTGATCGTATGGGCATTGATATTATTCTAAACTGGATGGAACAGCTCCAGCAGGTTTACGGTGACCGTTATATGCCTGCACCAATTATCCGCAGATATGTACAGCAGGGCAGACTTGGAGTTAAAACCGGAATCGGATTTTTTAGATATAACGAAGATGGACAGCGCATAGATAATTTAGACAACAAACAGGAGGAAAACTAATTATGAAAATTCTCGTACTAAACTGTGGATCTTCTTCTTTAAAATATAAGCTGTACGACATGGAAGATGAATCTGTTTTAGCTGATGGAAAGATTGAGCGTATAGGTCATGAAAATGCACAAATAACACACCAGTCCCTTGACCATAGTCAAATAGATAAAACCACACCTATCTTTGAACATACTGTTGCAGTCGTCGAATGTTTAAATCTGCTTGTTGATCCAGAATACGGAGTAATCAGTGATCTTAATGAAATTACCGGTGTCGGCCACCGTGTACTTCATGGTGGCGAATACTTTAAAAAATCTGTTTTAGTTACTGATTCAGATTTAGCTTATATGGATAATAAGCTTAAAGAATTGGGCCCCTTACATATGCCCGCCAATATTATGGGAATTAAAGCATGTCAAGACATCATGCCGCAAACACCTCAAGTAGCAGTCTTTGATACTGCGTTCCATTCTACTATGCCAAAGCGTGCATATCTTTATGCAATTCCTTATGTGTTATATGAACGGCATAGAGTGCGAAAATATGGATTTCACGGTACCAGTCATAAATATATCGCCGGTCGGGTAGCTGACTTAATTGGTGAAGATGTTACTAAACTAAAAATTATTTCTTGTCATCTAGGAAACGGAGCCAGTTTGGCAGCTATTGAGGGTGGGATATCCGTCGATACATCCATGGGCTTTACACCGCTGGAAGGACTGATGATGGGAACTCGCAGCGGTGATATTGATCCCGCTGCTTTATATTACATTATGAAAAAAGAAAACATACCCATGGCAAACATTAATACAATGCTGAATAAACATTCTGGTTTATACGGTATTGCCGGTGTAGGTGACATGCGCGATGTTCAAAAAGGAGTTAACGAGAAAAAACCCATGCATACACTGGCCTACGAAATGTATGAGTATCGTATTCGTAAATTCATCGGCAGTTATATTGCTGCTATGAATGGTGTCGATGCTATTGCCTTTACTGCAGGAATCGGAGAAAATACTCCTAGATTAAGAGAAATAATTTGTGACAATTTAAGCTTCTTTGGCATATCCATTGACAAACAGCTTAATCAACAGCGTAAAAAAGAATTTGAAATCTCAGCTCCTGATTCGCGAGTAAAGGTTTATGTTATATCCACAGATGAAGAAGTTATTATTGCCCGCGATACACTACAGCTTGTTGCAAATGTACATTCGCAGAGCAATTGATCATACTTTCTTTTGTTAGTAATTATAAAGCAAGGGTTTTTACCCTTGCTTTTTTATGTGCTTTCTAATAAGCAAACCGATGCTGCCCGATTGTAATTGAAGTTGTTCTGGTATGCATAAATTTATTGTTAGATATCTTAGGATTAAAAAAGTATAATGCTCCATTAGTAGGATCATTTCCGTTTAAAGCTTCTAATGCTGCTCTATATGCTTGATCACTAGCAGTAGTAAAAAAAGTGCCATTGCGAATCGGTTGAAACGCATTTTCTTGAAACAAGACTTCATATACTGTATTGGGAAACTTTCTGCTCTTTAAACGATTGATTATTACTGCCCCGACAGCCACCTGCCCAATATATGGCTCGCCCCGAGCTTCTGCATGAATCATTTGAGCAATCCATTTTACCTCTTTATCAGTTAAACTGACACCTACAGGATATTCTTTTAGCGTGTCAGCGGGTACAATTAGAACTTGATCAGCATGAATTATTTCTGTAGTAAGATTATTTAATTCTTTTAACCTATGAATTGTCGTATCATACCTTTTGGCAATCCAGTATAAACTATCGCCTTTACACACTCGGTATGTCCCCATAGATAGTTGGGGCTCCGATGAATGTTTAACATTTTCTTCCATGATTTCAGACATAGAATCATGCAAATCATTTACAATAATTTCATCCACACTTGCACCGAATTCCAAATTTATCCCTGAATCACTGCCGGTTTCAGCTTCCATTAAAATGCCGGATTGATGGTCAGCAGGATTGGAAAGCTGTTCTGCGGTAAGCTGCTCGGCAGCATTGAGCTCTTGTGACATAGAATCAAATTGAGCTACTTCCACTTCTGTAGATTCTGCTGTCGCACTCAGCAGCTGAATTTGCAGTTTATCGGCAGCATCCAAGAAAATATAAACATTAAAATTGACTAAGAATAATATTAAAATAAAAGTAATAATATGAAATCTGATACGTGAAGCTCTATACATGAAATCCCCCCCTTCATGCTGTAAGTCTATTCTATTTATACCATTATCTGTCCGCAAACATAATTCATCTTTTAACCAGAAAAACCTTCTCTTATAATAACAAGCTTGCATATTGATTAAAATCATAATATACTTTTATCAAAGGAGGTTACATTTTGGCTTGGCAAAATTATTTTACTCCAAAACAAATTGTTAAGTATCTACTGGTTCTATTAGGCATTTCTCTAATAGTTGTTTTTCACAAAAGCATTGTTACCACTTTAGTGCCTTTTTTTGCAGGCCTTCTTTTGGCAGCATTACTAGAACCCTTTATCTCGCTACTGCAATCAAGCTTAAAATTACCAAGAGGAATTGCTGTTATGAGTATAATCATTATTACAGTTTTAATTCTTAGTTATATCTTATTCGCATTTACTACAAAAATGATTTCTGAGTTAATAGATTTTGTCAGCCGTTTCCCTCAATATCAGCAAACAATAACAACTATAGTAAGCGATACTGTACTTAAATTTGAAATATTCAATGAAAGCCTTCCCGAAGATGTTAGAGATAGTATTACCTCTAATCTGAATTCAGTTTTTAATACATTAAAATTATGGCTGGAAAATCTGGTTAAAAATGTATTAAACGCTTTTGCTAAACTTCCCACATTTCTTCTCGTAACAATAATTACAATAGTAGCAGCTTATTTCTTCTCTAAAGATAAAGTCCTGATCATCAACAGCTTTATATCTCTTGTGCCAGAAAAATGGAAGCCCCAAGTAAACATGGTGTTTGAAAAAGTTGCCATTGATATGATGGGTTTCATTAAAGGAAAATTTATTCTGTTACTGCTCTCAACTACAATAGCTGCTGTTGGTTTAATTTTGCTTAATACCAGATATTGGCTTATACTGGCAATTCTCATCGGTATTTTGGATATTATTCCATCAGTGGGTCCTGGAATTGTATTTACACCCTGGGTCTTCTTTACATTTCTGCTTGGTGATCAAAAACGTGCCATTTTACTGATTATCTTATATTTTGTTATCTTCGCTACACGACAATTTTTAGAACCAAAGATTATCAGCAGTTCTGTAGGTATTCATCCACTAGTTATGCTTTTAGCAATATATGGAGGATATATCTTCTTTGGTGTTTTTGGAATCTTCATCGGCCCCATACTTGCTATAATTTTTAAAGCAGCGATAAACGCAGACATATTTAAACCCACAAGCTTCCCTGAATAGAAGGGAAGTTTTTTTCTAACACTAAAGGTAATACTGTTAAGGAGCAATGCTATGATTCAACTTCCATTTAGTATTATCTTATTATCTGTGGTTATGCTGTTAATTTTGCTGGGCTTGGCCCAACGTGTGCTAGATCGAATGCGTTTAACCGATAAGACGGCTTTAGTGATGCTGCTACTTCTTATTATATCACATTTTCTACCAAAAGTTTCAGTAACATCATATCTAGCTTTAAATCTCGGAGCGCTCATCCCCTTGGGGATCATTGGATATCTTTTGATCACAGCTGAAAAGGGTGAACGTATCAGAGCCATTATAATTAGTCTTGTCACTGCTTTTATCCTATGGGTGACAGACCAATTATTACCTATAACTCCAGGGAAAATGATTTTTGATTTGGATCCTCTGTACATTCCTGGAATTGCAGCAGGGTTAATTTCATATTTTACTACGCGTTCACGGCGAAGTGCATTTATCAGCGCCATTGCAGCAGTGTTTCTTAACGATTTGTGGGCTGCATTTTCTATTTCTCCAAAAACATATCATGCACAGATTGTTTTAGGTGGTGGCGGTATATTTGATGCCTTATTGATTAACGGTATAATCGCAGTCTTAATCGCAGAAGGTATTGGTGAAATAAGAGAAAGAATTCATCGCGGTCCAGCAAAAGTAAAAGATATAGAAGATGGTGATTCCCATGACTAAATATAAGGCTGTTTTAGTAATCCTGCTAGTTTTTATTTGTTCAGCTACCTGTCAAGCACTGGATATAGATAAATTTACCTATGAATTCTCCCAGAATCTAGATGTTGAAGAAATCTGGGATGAATGGTTAAAACCCGGAGAATATTTTACCATGTTATCTCCGGATGAAGAAATTATTATGCAGACAGCGCGCCGGATATATGTATCAGATGAATACCTTACCAGTGACAATAAGCTCTATAAAGTCATTGATGTTAGTGCCAATACTGCTTATACCGAGTTTGTAGAAGAAGTTAAGTTAAGCGAGCAAATTATTTCTCTATCGGAGTTGCGCCAATCTCTAGGATTAAGTGCCGCTGAAGCCCAAGGCGATGACAAATCCGGAATAATTGGTATTTATCACACACATAACGCCGAATCCTATGTGCCTTCTGATGGTACAGAGAGCATTAACGGTAAAGGCGGAATTCATACTGTTGGTTTAACGTTTGCAAAAACTCTAAATAAACTTGGTGTGGAAGCTGACTACTTTGAAACACTCCATTTACCGCATGATCGCAGTGCATATCGCCGCTCACGAAATACTGTACTGGAATTGCTGGCACATAATCCCGATGCTATTTTTGACGTCCACCGAGATGCGGCTCCTAAAAATGCATATGCAGCCGAAATAAACGATACATTGGTTACTCAAATTCAATTTGTAGTAGGCCGTCAAAACCAAAATCTTGGTATTAATCGCCAATATGCTCAAAGCCTTAAAGCTATTGCCGATCAAGTTTACCCGGGATTAATCAAAGGAATTTTCTATGCCCGCGGTAATTATAACCAAGACTTAAGCCCATTGAATTTGCTGCTAGAAGTTGGTGCCCACACAAATTCTAAGGAAGCAGCAGCTCGAGGTGTTTCATTATTTGCCGAAGTAGTTGATTATTACTTTTACGGTCCAAAGGAGCAGCGAATAGATGCTTCTAACAAAGGCTCCATTGCTTCGTTAAAAACAGTATTTTGGGTACTGATATTGATAACTGCCACGGGAACTGCATTTTTTGTAATCAATTCCGGCGGCTGGAAGGAAGCGCTGGCACGACTTAGACGCAGATAATTTTATCATAAAATGCCTGCCGCTGTGAAAATCGAGTGTATTTACCATATCCGTATTTTTTCACACAGCTTACCAGCTTTTCCCATTCAAAACCAACATCCTCAGGGTAATGAGCATCAGATGCAAATGTAATTGGCACCTGCAGTTTAGCAGCATATTCTATAATCCATTCTGCCGGATAAAGCTCATTTATGGGTTTACGTATTCCAGCAGAACTAATCTCTAGACATAATTTTTTGTCTGCCATCTTTTGTAAAATGTTCTTTACCTCAGATTCTACAGAAACTGTATTCCTATGACCAAAAACTTTAATTAGATCAAAGTGAGCTATAATATCAAAAAGTTCCGAATTTACTGCTGCTGCTAATACTTGGTAATAGTCTTTATAAGCTTGATTTATATCCCGGCCTTCCCATACTCTTGGTGCATAATCAAAGCCCCATTTTCCTATGACATGAACCGAACCTAAAATATAATCAAAAGGATATTGATTGATAATATTGTGAATAAATTCCGAAGAATTTGGCAGATAATCGACTTCCAGCCCTATTTTAATCTGAATTCCTTGTTCTCTTGCCCGCAAAAGCAAATCAATATAGTCTTCTAATGAATGTTGAAAGTCTTTCTTGATCCATTCATGCATATATTGATAACTGCCATCTTCTGCTGCCAAATAGGAAAACATTGGATAAAACTCTTTAAACTTATGGCAGTGTTCAGTAATGCCGATCTCAGTTAATCCACGCTTTTTTGCAGTATGCCAAAATTGGTATAACCAATCTAATTTATACGGTCCGTTTTCCAAATGAATATGATAGTCAACCATGGCCGCATTCATCTCCAAATCTTCGCATTTGCTGTATAACTAAACAGCACCGGATATTTATCCGATGCTGAAAATTTTGGCTCCCCGGGCTGGACTCGAACCAGCAACCCTTCGGTTAACAGCCGAATGCTCTACCATTGAGCTACCGAGGAGCATAAAAATAATTCTTGGCAGCGAGCTACTCTCTCACCACTAGATGTGGCAATACCATCACCGCTGGAGGGCTTAACTACTGTGTTCGGTATGGTCGGATGATTTAAAATAACCTTTCTACATAGAATAAA
>JAAZMN010000035.1 GCA_012798795.1 Bacillota bacterium
CGTTCCATTACTGGCGGAATAAAGTGGAGTTTACCACAAGGGATTGGAATGAAAGTTAAGCCGACCGCCTGGGCATATTATTTATATGCTCAGGCGGTTTTCGTTGTGAGCAGGAAAGAAGGGGATGACTTTAATGACAAAGCAAGCATGGAGAGGATTTCGTTCAGGTTTTTGGACAGAAAATATTGATACTGCAGATTTTATCAAACTAAACTATGAACCATATTTAGGTGATCACCAATTTTTAGCACCTGCTACTGAACGCACTAGGAAACTATCGAAACAAGTTGACGAATTGCTGCTGAAGGAAAGCGAACAAGGCGGAGTGCTGGATGTAGATACAGAACATATTTCTTCGTTGCTCACTTATAAGCCCGGTTATCTAGACAAGGATAATGAGATTATTGTCGGGCTGCAGACGGATCAACCTTTAAAAAGAAGCGTAAATCCTTTTGGCGGTATTAGAATGGCAAGACAGGCATGTCAAGCCTACGGGTATCAGTTGGGTGAAAACATTGAAGAAATATTTGCTTACCGCAGTAGCCATAATGACGGAGTTTACCGTGTATATACAGATGAGATGAGAAAGGCACGGCACAGTAAGGTTATTACTGGTTTGCCTGATGCTTATGGTCGCGGTAGGATTATCGGCGATTACCGGAGAGTGGCACTTTATGGTGTTGATGCACTGATCGCGGCTAAATTAGAGGATAAAGAGCATCTGGGCAGGGAAATGATGACGGAAGATAATATCCGCTTGTCCGAAGAGTTATTTAAGCAGATAGACTTTTTAAAGAAATTGAAAGAAATGGGCAAAATGTATGGTTGCGATATTTCAAAGCCAGCTGTTAATGGGAAAGAAGCGGTTCAATGGCTGTATTTTGGCTATCTAGCTGCAATTAAAGAACAAAATGGGGCTGCAATGTCTTTAGGCCGTGTCAGCACCTTTTTGGATATCTATTTTACCCGTGATCTGCAGGAAGGGACTTTAACTGAAATTGAGGCTCAAGAAATTATTGATGATTTTGTGTTAAAACTGCGGTTAGCAAGGCAGCTGAGAACAGTAGAATATAATGAGTTGTTTGCCGGCGATCCTATGTGGATTACCGAGTCTATCGGTGGCATGGGTGAAGACGGCCGCACTATGGTAACAAAAACATCTTATCGTTTTCTTCACACTCTCTATAATTTGGGGACAGCACCTGAACCAAATCTGACAATTTTATGGTCTCAAGATCTGCCCCGGCCTTTTAAGGAATATTGTGCACAAGTTTCTTTGGATACTCATGCACTGCAGTTTGAGAATGATGATTTAATGCGGCCTATATACGGTGATGACTATGGAATTGCCTGCTGTGTTTCAGCGATGAAATTAGGTAAACAAATGCAATTTTTTGGAGCCCGCTGTAATTTGCCAAAACTGCTGTTAATGGCTTTAAATGGTGGTAAAGATGAAATAGAGGGAGTGCAGGTAGGCCCGGAAATGGAGCCGTACGAAGGCGATGTTTTAGATTATGATCAAGTGCTCAAACGGTATAATTATTATCGCGATTGGTTATGTTCTTTATATGTTAATACCATGAATGTCATACATTACATGCATGATAAATATGCTTATGAAAAAACTCAAATGGCTCTGCATGATACTTTTGTAGAACGTTTTATGGCGTTTGGTGTCGCTGGTTTGTCGGTGCTGGCCGATTCTTTTAGTGCGATTAAGTATGCAAAGGTTGAACCGGTGCGTAATTCCGAGGGTTTGATTACTGATTTTAACGTTCAAGGAGAGTTCCCCTGTTATGGCAATGACAATTCACAGGTAGATGAAATAGCGGTAACTATTTTGGAGGAATTTAACAATAATCTGAAAAAATATCCAGCTTATCGTAATGCTCAGCATACACTTTCGGTTTTGACAATTACATCTAATGTTGTTTACGGTAAATCTACCGGAGCTACTCCCGATGGGCGCAAGGCAGGAGAGTTTTTTGCACCAGGTGCCAATCCTATGCATGGGCGGGATAAAGAAGGAGCATTAGCCAGCCTTAATTCTGTAGCAAAACTGCCCTATGACTGCTGTCGAGACGGAATTTCTAATACATTCAATATAATTCCGGATGCTCTTGGAAAAAGAGCAATTGACAAAAGAAGAAATTTAGTCGGTATTCTCGACGGGTATTTCAGTCAAAATGCTCATCATTTAAATGTAAATGTAATAAATCGGCAGGAATTAATTGATGCTGTGAATCATCCGGAAAAGTTTAGAAACTTGACTATTCGCGTTTCCGGATATGCTGTCAACTTTACTAGACTAAGTCCTGAACAGCAGCGCGAAGTAATTGCGCGTTCGTTTCATACAGCGGTTTAAAGGATCTGAGAGTCTCATCGAGAAGTATAAGAAACGACCTTTTTTAATATAAGGGGGGTTATTATGTACTTGTTGATGGCGATTATTAATGATCCAAATAAAGTAGTTTATATTCTGGAAGGTTTTTTGAGAATTGGCATTGAGGGGGCTACAATTGTCGACAGTATAGGCATGGCTCATTTAGTGGCTGATCGTGTACCTGTATTTTCCCGTTTTGCGGCTCTTGGTGTAAGTGAACGCTATAATCGGATGATTTTTGTGTTGATTGATGATAAGGAAGAAGTTGATGGTGCTATTGAAGTTATTGAGCACGTTGTCGGGGACTTGACGCAGCCCGAAACCGGATTGGTTTGGGTTCTTCCGGTAGAACGCTGTATAGGTTTAAATAAGGTTTACAAGGATAAAAAGGATAAAAATAAATAGCAGATTTTAAAAGGGGTAGCTGAGCCAACATAATCAACTACCCCTTTCTTATTCAGCTATTCCTTCTTCTTTTAAACAATAGCTGAATTATCTGAAGACGAGTGACCGCTATAGCTCAAAAATTGCTTCGCGCAGGATTTCAGAAACAGTCGGATGAGGGAAGACGATTTCTTTAATGTCTTCGACTACCATTTTTGTTTCCATTAAGATTGCAGCACCGTATATGATCTCGGAAGCATAATTTCCAATGATATGTACGCCGATAATATGGCGGTGTTTTTTATCAATTAAGACTTTACAAATTCCGTTGCCGCCTTCATTTTCAGCAACATAACGTCCGCTGTAGCGCATTGATAAATTAGCCATTTCAAAGTCAATACCTTTTTCTTTAGCACTGTCTTCAGTTTCACCAATAGAGGCAACTTCCGGATTAGTATAAATAACGGCAGGAATTGCATGATAGCACATAATGTCGCGTTTGCCCAGCATATTATTTACACAGACTTCTGCTTCGCGATAAGCAGTGTGGGCTAACATGGATTTGCCGTTTACATCGCCTGCTGCATAAACTTCCGGAACATTGGTTTTGCCGTATTCATCGACTTTAATAGCTCCGCGTTCTAATTCTACATGTATGTTTTCCAGGCCGATTCCAGCAGTATTGGCTTTACGTCCGACACTCATCAGTACCTTATCAGCTGCAGTAAATTCTTTTCTGCCATCACTTTCAAAAACAACTCCATTGTCCTTAATTTCAGTGACTTTAGAGTTTAACTTGAAAGTAATACCCTTTTTTTGGTAATTCCTCATTAGAATTGATGAGATTTCTCTGTCGGTATCACCGGCAATGTGATCCAGCATTTCAATAACAGTCACTTGACAGCCAACTGAATTAAAGTATGATGCCATTTCTAATCCGACTATACCGCCGCCGATAACAACTAATGATTTAGGTATGGTATCTAAATCAAGAATTTCACGATTTGTTAATACAAAACCAGATTCCAAACCTGCTTTTGCTCCGGGAATAGGAGGTATAATCGGCGATGAACCGGTGGCAATTAACAGTCTTGTGCCGGTATAAGTTTCATCACCGGCTGAAATTCTAAATCCTACCTGATCTTTTCCGAGAATGTGCCCGGATGCCGTTACAACAGTAACTTTCTTGGATTTAAGTTTTTGATTAATGCCTGCGACAAGAGTTTTTACTACTTTGTTCTTACGTTTAATTACTTTGGCATGATCAAAGCTTACTTCTTTGGCGGTTACTCCGTACTTTTCACTTTGACGAGCATAATCGTAAATCTTAGCTGAATTTAATAAAGTTTTAGAAGGGATACAGCCTTCGTTCAAACAGACGCCGCCGATAAATCGTTTTTCGATGAGGAGAGTTTTCAATCCGCCTTGTCCAGCTCGTTCACAGGCAAGATAACCTGCTGGTCCTCCGCCGATCACTATTAAATCATAAGTCATTTTATCACCTACCTTAAGTCATTTTATCCGGATCGATTGATTCAGATTTGGCTTGGTTCAGTGAGCTTCATGATGAGGGTTGTGCTTTAATGATTTCAGCCATTTGATCAGCGTGATATGAGCTGCGTACTAAAGGTCCCGACTCTATATGTTTAAAACCGAGGCTGAGTCCTATCTGCTTATATTGTCTAAAAACTGTAGGAGTAACATATTCAAAAACCGGATAATGAGCTTTAGACGGTGCCAAGTATTGACCTATGGTAAGCAGATCACAAGCAGCATCATGCAGATCAATTAAAACATCCTGCACTTCATCTATTGTTTCGCCAAGACCTACCATGATTCCTGATTTAGTTAATATATTCGGGTCTAGTAATTTTACTTGATATAACAGCTGGATTGAACGCTGATAAACAGCTTGCGGTCGAACGCTGTTGTAAAGTCGGGGAATGGTTTCTATATTGTGATTAATTATTTGAGGTTTAGCTGCAGCTACTTTTGCTAGTGCTTTTACATTGCCTTGAAAATCCGGAATTAATACTTCGATTGTCACGTTTGGATTGTGTGCTTTAACTGTTTCAATGACGCTGACAAAATGAGAAGCTCCACCATCAGGCAGATCATCTCGAGTAACCGAAGTAATAACTACATGCTTAAGTCCTAATTCATTAACTGCTTTTGCGATATGTTCCGGTTCTTTTGGGTCAACAGGTTGAGGCTGATTTGATTCTACGTTGCAAAAACGGCAGTTTCTAGTACAGTATTTTCCTAGAATCATAAAGGTTGCAATTTTACGTCCGAAACATTCCAATAAATTGGGACATCCAGCCTCTTGACATACAGTATTAAGCGATAAATTGTTCATTAATTTTTGTACTTCCATTACTTCATCACTACTGCGGTACTTGACCCTTAACCACTTAGGTTTGCGTCTTTTCATGATTAATGCTCCTTAGGTATTGACCAATGTATTGGTCAATTTGTGTTCGTTTGATCATTACCGGTTGATAATGAAAGACCTCGGCAAAAGAAGCTATTACCTGTTGGTTAGCTGTTTCCAGCTGAATATCATAATTAAGAAGTGACTTAAGTGAACACACATTTTTATCAGCAATACCACAGGGAATGATCCATTGAAAGTGGCTGAGATCAGTGTTTACATTGAATGCAAAGCCATGCATAGTAACCCATCGTTTAATAGCGAAACCGACAGCAGTAATTTTGCCTTGTTTCACCCAAACACC
>JAAZMN010000036.1 GCA_012798795.1 Bacillota bacterium
GAAATTGTTCCTACCAACACAGGCTGGCCCTGCCGATACTTTTCTTCAATCTCCCTCACCACAGCTTCAAATTTAGCTGTAGCAGTTTTGTAAACCGCGTCAGGAGCATCTTGACGAATCATTGGCTTGTTTGTGGGAATAACGACTACATCCATTCCGTAAATACGTCTAAATTCTTCCTCTTCGGTTGCGGCAGTACCGGTCATCCCGGCACGCTTATTATACATGCGAAAATAGTTTTGATAGGTTATAGAAGCTAATGTTTGACTTTCCTTTGCAACCCGGACATTTTCTTTCGCTTCTATTGCTTGATGCAATCCATCAGAGTAGCGTCTTCCCGGCATCAGCCGCCCGGTAAATTCATCAACAATAATGACCTCTCCATCTTTTACTACATAATCCCGATCGCGGGCGAATAAAGTTTTTGCCTTTAAAGCTTGGTTTAGATAATGATTCAGCTCAAAATTCTTATCATTAAATAGATTATCAATTCCCAATATTTTTTCGACCTTAGCAATACCTTCTTCAGTCATTGTTACTGTCCGAACTTTTTCATCTACGTTATAGTCTACTTCATTCTTAAGACTAGGTACAATTTGGGAAAACTGATAATAGTACTTGGTAGAATCTTCAGCCTGCCCAGAAATAATCAGTGGAGTTCTAGCTTCATCAATCAATATTGAGTCCACTTCGTCAATAATAGCATAATTCAACTCTCTTTGTACAAGCTGATCCTCAGCAACTACCATATTATCGCGCAGATAATCAAAACCAAATTCATTATTTGTCCCATAAGTAATATCTGATTGATAAGCTGCCCTACGCTGTTCAAAATCCAATCCATGAATAATCACACCAACAGACATGCCTAAGAATTCATAAATTTGGCCCATCCATTCGGCGTCCCGTTTAGCCAGATAATCATTTACCGTAACAATATGAACGCCTTTACCAGTAAGAGCATTGAGATACACCGGTAATGTAGCAACTAGTGTCTTACCCTCTCCGGTTTTCATTTCAGCTATTCTTCCCTGATGGAGTACAATTCCACCCATCAGCTGCACATCATAATGACGCTGCCCGAGTGTACGTTTAGCAGCTTCTCGAACTACAGCAAATGCCTCCGGTAAAATATCATCTAACGACTCATGCTCAGCCAAGCGATTTTTAAACTCGTTAGTCATATTTCTCAGCTGCTGATCGGATAATGACTCGAACTCAGCTTCCAACTCATTAATTAATGCAACTGATGCCGCCATGCGGTTAATCTCCCGCTTATTTGCATCAAAAATACTTCTTAACCTTCCCAGCATTCGACTGTCATCCTTTCTGATTTATAAACATGCATTAGCTGCTTCATACTCTAAATAGCTTGCTTCAATCAGGGCCCATAATCCACCTGTTACCAAAGAGTGACCCCCACACATCACCGGAATCGCTGCTTGACAAGCAGCTTGTGTAAACTCTTTTAATCCAGAATGAGTAATTTTGTCTACTTGACCTAAATCTGAATAAAATCTATCGCTTTGAGATACATTCCAATTAAAGTGGGAGAACATAATACGCGTATCTAACACGGCACCGCGGCAGATCTGAGAAAGAAAATTAAAAAATTCATGATAACCAAGAGCCCTAACCGCCTCTGCAATTAAAGATTTTACTTCTCCCCTTTTATCTCGACCTAAAGATTTTAAACCTCTTTCTTCCGAATACAAACGAATCCGACAGTGAGTCAACTCATCCAACAGTTTAAATATTTGAGAACTTACTCTACCAAAGACAACCAGGTCTGCTTGGGGCTCTTTTAATATCTGCTTGATTTGATTGCATACCGACAGATCAAAATTAGTATTTGCTATTGCAGACTTCGTATAAAAACCAACTTCAGGGTGAGAAGCTAAAACTAATAGCTCTGCTGGTGTATCCAAATCAAATTGCATTCCCAAGGTACGCATAAGCGGGATGAACTTAAGTCCTGCCTGGTTAACAAGAATGGAAGGCAGCATATTATCGATGGGAGGCAGAACAATGTTTTCAAGAGCCACACCCGGATTAAAGCCAACAATATCTGCAGAGTAATAATTATTAGCCGTAACTACCCCGCTGTGTTTTTCCAACAGAGTGCGAATGTACGAAAGCTCTTGAGAAGAAATTAGGGGAGCAGCTGCTCCCCCCATATACAATACATTTGTCAACTGTTTATTCCTGATGATCTTAAGCAGGTTCTCTCCAAAATGAAATTCTTCTGCCACCTGCGGCTGATATTCTGTTTCAATGCTGAAACTGCTTACTGCTTCAATTAAATCGCGATAGGAGGTTAACAATACAATCCGATCAAATCCAGCCTTTTGAGCTTTTATGATCTGGTCAATCACAACCGCTTTGCGAACTTGGCGAAATGTTTCTTCTAACTCACTCTCGACAATCCCACCTTCAAATATTACCAAGGTAACAGCAGAACTCATCGTTAAAACCTACTTTCTAAAAATCAGGCTCAATTATCCCGTAATTGCCTTCGCGGCGTTTATAAACTACATTTACTTCATCATCAATCACATTAGTAAAAACAAAAAAGTCGTGTCCCAACAGCTCCATCTGCATAATAGCTTCTTCAACATCCATAGGCTTAAGCGAAAATCTTTTTTTCTTAACGACCTTAAATGTTTTTTCCTCTTTGGCGGCATTACCAAAACCGTTATTGGTTTGGACAACCTCACTTATCTTGGGTCCTTGAAGTTTTTTCTGAATTTTCGTCTTAAACTTATTCCATTGGCGCTCTACTCTATCAACAGCTTCATCAATAGAAGCATACATATCATTTGTTCTACTCTCACCACGTAAGACCAAACCTTTTAAGTCAATTGTTAACTCGGCAATATGAACCTCTCTTTCCACGCGTAGTGTTACTTCAGCTAATAGTTCTTGATCTCCGCTGATAAATTTCCCTAACTTCAAAACTTTCTTCTCAGCATAAGCACGTAAAGCAGGAGTTATGTCTAAATTCTTGCCTTTGACAGCAACCTTCATTGTAGCCATTTTATCCACTCCTCTTTTAAAAAATATTGTAATGCTATTACTATTATAATTCCCGATTCACCAAAAAAATCCTCCTGTTCTAAAACTTTACATAATCAAAAAAGGACCAAACTAAATGGTCCTTCTTATATGCCCTTTATAATAAAATTACATTTTTACTACATTTGAAGCCTGTGGCCCTCTTTCACCTTCTACAATGTCAAACTGAACTGCCTGTCCTTCTTCCAAAGACTTAAATCCGTCTTCTTGGATTGCTGAAAAGTGTACAAATACATCTTCGCCATCTTCTCTTTCAATGAAACCATAACCCTTTTCAGCGTTAAACCACTTTACTTTACCTAGCATTTAAATACATTCCTCCTAAAAAATGATACCGGTACCGAAGTAACTCGGTTACTTATACCGTAGCACATATAGATAATATTTGTCAAGAAGCTTTAAAGAACTTTAATATTTTTGGGACAGTTCGCGAGTTTATTCCTTATAATCAATATCGTTAACTTTCTGATCGAATGCTTTTTCATAGGCCTTCTTCGCCGCATCGCGCTGTTGCTTCATTTTGTTACTCAGCTGCAGTTTATTAGTATAACTTCGCAGCATCTTCTCGTGAATTGTTTCTTGCTCCTCTAATATTTCCAACTGCTTAATTAAACTCTTAATCTCATTTTGCAATTTTACTAATAACTTCTGATTACTGCTGTCTACAGCCGCGAACAGCTGTTTTAAGGAAAAAGAGTCTAATTGATAATAATTGGTCAAATACTCCTGTAAACTATCTACTTGTGCTTGATGCTTGGTCACCTCAACCATTATTTCTTCTTTTTCACGCAGCAGCTCAAGCAGCGACTCCATATCACCTTGATCGATCATCAGTACTTCCTCATGACCATATTCGGAAACCTTGCGATAACAACCTGTCAAATCCTGATAAACTGAGATAAGCTGCTGAATTTTATCTTCTAACTCCCTATTCAAGCGTTTTCCACCACCTCACGCCACATATCTCTTAACTCGCGCAGCAAACCTACAGCTTGGTTTATTACTTTCGCATCCTTCTCCACATTTGCTTGAATTAATAATTGACAAACAAATGAATATAATTGATATAAATTGTTAGATATTTCGCCTACATCCATATTCAATGAAGATATTAATTCAGACATAATGTCTTGACTGCGCAGTAATTTTTCATTAGCGCCAGCAAAATCCGACTGTTCAATGCACTTAACTGCTTGATTAGAAAATTTGATCGCACCGTCAAAAAGCATCAATATTAATGCACCTGGTGAAGCAGTAGCTACCTGAGTGTTTTTGTAAGCTTGATAGGCATAGGAATTCATTTGATATAACTCTCCCCTCTAAACGCGTTGATCAAACATTAATCCAATCATGTCCATAAATACTGCAACCATATTAAGAATCTTTTCGGGAGGAATCTCACGAATTATTTCTTCTTCATAATTCGAACGGTCAACCACCCTCACAATAATCCGATTAGTATCTTCATGAACAGAAAATTCCAATGCCCGCTCAACTACATCCATGGTTTTATTTAGGCCCTCCACAGCTTTATCCAACTTGCTGCGATCAATAACACCATTAATTTCTTCACTACTAAATGGATGCTCACTAGTACACCTGCTTTGAACTAACTCCTGGGAGAAATTAACAGACTTAACTGCATCAAATTGATTGTAGTACTGCAAGGAGTTATCTGTTCTGACCATATCAACACCCTCCATTTTTCGACCTATTTAATAATCTGTTTAATTCATCTATGTTAATGCTCCGCGAAACAACAGCCCGCCGATTCTCCTGCTGAATGTCTTCATAAACTTCTTCGCGATGAACACTTACATCTTTAGGTGCTTCAATCCCCAGTTTAACCTGATCTCCGCGCACGTCAACTATAATAATTTTTATATTATCGCCAATAACAATACTTTGATCGATTTTTCTGGTCAACACAAGCATTCCATGTCCCTCCCTGGACTATAGCTTTCCCTTAAAAAATAATAATTAGACGCTCCTACAAAAATCAGTTTTAGTTAGCTTTAGCCCTTTTTTGTGCCTGCTTCTCATAAGCACTGCGCTGTTTCTCTGTAAATACATTATGACGTGTTTGATACTTACCATCCATCAGTATCACTTGCCGGGCTGTTCTGCGCTTTTTATTAATCACTAACGGAGCTTGTAAATTAGCTGTCATTTCTGCAATTCGTTCTGGTATAGTGAGGATCACATATACTTGTCCCTCACTAGAATCCTCTAATTCCAATTCCTTCACATATTTTGCCTCAAGGGCCACTTGGTAATCAGGTTGGAGCAATTCCGGCATAACAATGACAAAACTCAACCAAGATTCATCCACTGACTGCAAAAAGCTAAAAATACTATCTTTATGGTTTATAATGACATAACGGTGGTAATCTTCAAATCCGTAAATTCCTTGGGTAAAATTTATAATTTCTTCAGGATCAATCTTGATAATACCAAATCTTTTGGTATTTAATTCCATCTATTCTCACCCTTTAATATCAATTTTGCTTCCTTTTTTCACAGTAATATCAATACTCCCTTTAACCCAATCAATCTTTGGTGGATAAGTATGAAAATCTATCTGTGTTTGACCTTCAACCCAGTGTATATCTAAATCATAATCCATTGTTACTTTTGGTTTAGTTTTCGGTAGTATATCAACGTTTATTTCGGGAATTTCTTGGTAACTAATTTCTTTTGCCAGTTGTGCAGCAGTATCTTGACTAGTCATTTCCGCTGCAAATCGATCACCGTCCCGAGCTGTTTTGGCAATGCTTTCTAAAACAATATGTTTGGCATTCGTATAATCACTTTTAACCAGATAATCAAGGTTACCCAATCCTATTTCATTTAATGCATCCTGCTGTTCTATTTCAATTTTTGGCCCATGATATTTAAACTCAAAATAACCTACTTCTTGCTTAATCTCACTTATGGGCAGCCGATAATCAATCCTGCATGAGGGGGGATTTGTGCTGATTATTAACTGCATTATCAATCACCTAACCTAAAAAATCCATCAAAGAAGGCTGCAGTATGCGAGCTCCCACCGCTAAGGCCCTTCGATAAACGTTTTCTTCTGACTTTAGATGCATTATTACCTCGGCAACATCAATGCCTTGGTCTTTACTGAGCAGTTTTGACAGATTTACTTTTAGATCCTGGAGTCGTTCCTTAGATAAATCAATTCTATTCATCTTAGCTCCGACAACCGACCGATAGCTAAGTATATTGTCTAAAACTTCATCAAGCTCGCCCAAATTTTCATTGGATAAAGCTTGTGTGTCATTATTCTTTGTATTGGTAATAATTTTTTCCAGTGCTGTAAAAATCGGAGTAAACAATTTATCCTCAACTACACCGGAGATGTTTTCATGAGCATCGGAAACATTAACACTGAGAACGGCATTGGGATTGATTTGAATATTCATTGAAGCTAAATCCCGACCTTCATCAGTAATAAAACCTCCGTTATATACAATTTTAAAATAGCCCGGATCTCCCGGATCATCACTTTGACGTTGATATGGTATAGTTGTATTTTTCTGACCGGCAAATAAATACTTACCGCCATGAGTAGAATTTGCTAATTGAAGAACATTATCAAATAACTGTTCAAGCTCAGCTTCTATAGCCTGACGGTCCGAATCGCTGAGAGTTTCGGTTGCTGAATATATGGTTAGTTCTTTCGATCTATGTAAGATACTTGTCACTGAAGAAAACACTGTATCGGTGGAATCCAGCCAAGAATATGCATCTTCCACATTGCTGAGATACTGTTCTGTCTCAACTAAGGATGTCCTTAAACTCATAATATTGGCGACTGAAGCTGGATCATCAGAAGGTAATGATACTCGCTGCTCCGTACACAGCTGCCTTTGATACTTATCCAGCCGACTTAAAACAGAATTTAAATCACGCAGCATATTGTTAGTCAAGGTCTTATTTGTAATTCGCATCAGGTATCCTCCCTTCTACTGGCCAACTACGCCTAAACGATAAATTATTGTATCCAAAGCCTGATCCATGGCTGTCATAATCCTGGCCGCGGCTGCGTAGGCATGTTGGAACTTAATCATATCTGCCATTTCTTCATTTAAACTCACACCGGATATAGATTCTCTTAAATTTTCCAGATGACTTACTAACACCTCTTCATTATTAACCATATTATTGGCTTCCATTGCCTTAACTCCCAATCTGGAAATAATCGCATTATAACTTTGAGATAATGTACTTCCACCTTCAATAACCGGTTGGTTGCGTAAGGAAGCCAATTCCAAGGCAATATCTCCATTGCCGGCAACAACTTCTCCGTTATCTAATTGAGAACTGGCAGCAATTTCTAATGCATTCTCTAAATTAACGGTAATTGTTAAACTCGGATCATCTCCCGCACTAACTTCATCGGCTTCACTACTATTAATGGTAAAAAATGCCTTGCCTGGATCACTATTTAAATCATATCCTTTTTCATGTCTGGAATTAACCTCATTTATTAAATTGGCAGTCCAAACATTCAAATCTGTAATGAAATCTTGAATTTCATTATCTCTAAAGCTGATAATACCGAACAATTCACCTCCGGTAATTTCAGCAGGAACATTGGACCCCTGCCAAATAACTTCCTGTCTATCATAATTAGGGAAAACATCCTCTTTAGATGAACACACTCCTAAAGTAAATACTTCATTTCGCTGTACTATTGTAGCACCGCTGATACTTACCGTTACTGCTCCAAACTGATCGCACACTGTTTCAATATTAACAATTTCCGATAACTCCTGTAAAAGTTCATCGCGTTTATCCATTAAATCATTAGGCTGATAGCCGGAAACATTTACCTTAACAATTTGCTTATTCAACTCAGCTATTCTTGCTGCAATTGAGTTAATTTCATTTACCTTAACATCGATGACACCGTTCATATTATCACGCAGTTTACCTAACTGAAAACGTACATGCCGAACTGACTCAGCAAGTACTTCGCCCCGCTGCAGCACCACTTCACGAGTAGCTTCATTTTCCGGATTTTTACTTAACTCATTTAGCGAATCCCAAAACAAATCCAACGCATAATGGATCCCACTATCCGATGGTTCATTAAAAATTAATTCTACTTGCTCCAAACCGTCGCTTAATGCCTGCCAATAATTATGGTTGTGTTTTTCATGTCTTAACCGGGTCTCAATAAATTCATCCCGCATCCTGCTGATCTGACTAATCTCTACACCAGTTCCAATCATTCCATTTACCGGATTGTGAGTGAACTGAGGTGCGGGATACGGTGAACTTGCTTTATGCACGGCAACCTGTCTGGAATACCCGGGTGTATTAGCATTAGCAACATTATGACCAACAATATCCAAAGACAATTGTTGGGCTTGAAGAGCGCGCCGTGCTATTTCAATTCCACTAAAAGTTGTTCTCATAATGCTTACACCTTTCGATCAAAAATTGACTTTCTCAAGTTAGTTGTTCCGGGTTTTGTATAAGTAGCTGGAAAATCATCTACCAAAAGATTAATGCTGAATTGAATATAAGCTAAAGACTCCTGAATCAGCATTTGATTTATCGTATTGACAGAATTAAGCTGAGCATAATTAACATGTAGTTCTTCTACAATAGCGGCTATTTCAGGTTCATTTAACTGCTGTACCCACTCACTTAATGTCTGCTCTGGAGCAATAACATCAAATAGCCTTACCCGTTCTAGCTCTACAAGCTCCAAATGCCCGAGCAAATTCTGTTCTTTTTCAGTAATATTTTTAAGCAGTTCAACATCAGAAATATGTTTTTGTTTTTCCTGCCCTAAATGTGTCAGTTGACTAATCAACTCGATTTCCTCACGCATAACTTGAACAAACGCATCAATTACCTGCATACTAAACCCTCTGCTTAAAATATTTAATCATACTTGCTGCAATATCTTCACCTTTTACATAGTAATCACCGGAAACAATCTTCTTCTTGAGAGTCTCAGCTTTTGCACTTGGTTTTTGTGGAGAATAAACCTTATTTAAAATTACCTGCAATTCTTTACCCTCATCCGATAAGATAACTTTATCTTTATTATCTGCAGCTTTTTTACTTGGCTTAGCTGCTTTATTTTGTTCATAGATTCTTCCAATTCTATGCACAGATTTATTGGAAATATACATGTCTGTGCCTCCTCTCATAATAATTATCGGTTACCTTAAGTATAATCTTTAGCATGATTATTTTTTATGACGCTGGGATTTCAATAAATGCATCCTGCCAGATTTACCTTCACTCTCAGTTCCAGTAGTTCGATCACTTTTTTGTGAAAATTTTTCCTGACATTTTTGACATATTCTGCCGAATGTAATCTCTGCACCACAAATCTGACATTTAATATCCAGATCAACGGGAACTACCTTTAGTCGGCCTTCTGCTGCAAACTCCCTCACTCTTTCTAAACTTACACCGGTCTCATTAACTATTTCCTGAAGTCGAGCTTTAGGATGCTTCTGCAGATATCCTTTTACTTTGTTAAATTGCTCATTTCTTTTTTTTGTACACTCCGGACATAACGTATTAACAGAATGAACAAGAATTTTGTTGCAGTCACTGCAGTTGCGAATCAATTCTTACACTCCTTTCGACAATCATTTGGTCTGTGTTAAAAACAGTCCTATAGGCGAAGCTTGATAGTTACTTATTAAATCTGCAAGTGCATTAAAAGTAGCTCCTGTAGTAAAAATATCGTCAATAATGAGCACATGTTTACTTTTTATTTTTTCTGGATTGCAAATAAGAAAAGCATTTTTCATATTTTTCACCCGTTCTTTAGCTGTTAAATCATTTTGTGGAATAGTGTTTTTTTGACGAATCACCTCAATTACCGGACGCCGCCATACACGATTCATCCCTTTGGCAAAAGCTTCTGTCTGATTGAAACCCCTTTGTTTAATCCGACTCATATGAAGGGGAACCGGTGCCAAATAATCAATACACTGTAAGCAAGTTTGTTCTTTTGCAGCCAGTCCCAAAATCTCGCCCATAACAACAGCTGCCCGATAATTATTATGATATTTAATCTCATTAAGTATCTGCTTAATTCTTCCCTGATAGACGCTTAATGTAAAGCCCTGATACTTCTGTAACTGAAGTTGAGTGAAAGATAAATTCAAAGAATCCAAACAGTGCTTACAAGCAGGTAATCCTTCATCGACTATTTGCTGTTGACACAATTGACAAACAATGGGTGCAGGGAAAATTAGTTCCACCAATGCTTTCAACCACATCAGTAAAACTCCCGCAATAAGCCTTGTGCTTTTGCCTGCTGATTCAAAAATCTAATGCGTTTTTGGGCTGATTTAACTTTATCATCTACTGTTTCACAGACAAACCAAACTTCCCCGTCAGCATATTCTGCCGTTCTACCAACTCTGCCTGCCATCTGCACCAATGCATTGACATGATAAACATGATGATTGCAGTATAAAACCATGACTTGAATGTTGGGTACTGTAATTCCTCGTTCCATAATTGAAGTTGCTGCCATCACTTGGTAATCGCCATTAATTAATGCTTCTCTTTTCTGATCCCGATGAGGATCAGCTGCATAACAATAACAGACCTTTTTGTCTAATTGTTTCGTCAAAGACTCGGCCACGGCCTTAACCGCCGCTATAGTCGGCACAAAGACTAACCACGGGGCACTTCGCCGTCTAATTATAGATATTACTTCGTTAGGCAGTTGAAAGTCATCTGCAAGGCTCCGTATATCCGGCAATTTGATTTTTAGTAAACTAGGTTCAGGTAGCGGATGTCCATGATAACGAGCAGGAATAGTAATAAGACTGGAAGGAGAGGGTAATTTAACGGGAGTTGCGGTCATTTCAATTAACTTTGCATTAGATTTAAGTGAACGTTTAATTGCATATCTTAAAATTTCACTTCCTTGATACGGGTAAGCATCTACTTCATCAAGAATTACTAAAGC
>JAAZMN010000237.1 GCA_012798795.1 Bacillota bacterium
TCTATCATTGAGACAACAAAATGTTTTAGCTGGTTATCTTTTTTCACTACCATTTATAATAGGATTTTTGCTTGTGTTTCTCTACCCATTGATTCAATCAGCTATTTTTAGCTTAAGTGAGTTGGAGATTACCCGAACGGGATATGGACTGAAATATGTGGGTATAGAAAATTTCCGTTATGTGTTCCGCATTCATCCTACTTTTGTGCGGGAGTTAACAGAAACTATCATTGCCATGGTGACAAGTGTTTTTTGGATTTTGGTTTTCAGCTTCTTTGCAGCCATGATTCTCAATCAGCAGTTTCGGGGCAGATGGATAGCTCGTGCTATTCTATTTTTGCCAATTATTATGGCATCAGGTATCATTTTAAAGATTGAAATGAAAGACTATATGACAGGCATCCTGGAGTATGGCATGGAGGAAGTAGAGATGTTTCTAGCCACTCCTGGGTTTAGCACATATCTTTCAAAGTTCCAATTACCCGAAGCGTTTTTAGAAAACATACTTTTAGCTATTGAGGGTATACCTGATATAATTAGGAGCTCTGGTATTCAAATATTAATTTTACTTGCTGGATTACAAGCCATTTCACCGTCATTATATGAAGCAGCTGATGTTGAAGGGGCAACTGGTTGGGAAAATTTCTGGTTGATCACATTGCCAATGTTAAGTCCTCTAATTTTAACAAATATAGTCTATACAATTGTTGATTATTTTATAGCACCTACAAATAAGATTGTGGCGAATATTCGGAGTGCTTCATTTGGTAGTTTAGGCTATGGCATCGGCTCAGCCATGTCTTGGATTTATTTTGCGATTGTCGGATTGATTCTTGTTGTTGTTTTCATGGTATTCTCTCGTTTTGTTTTTTACCATGAATGATTATAAAAGGATCGGAGGGCGTAGGATGGCTGTTGTTCATAAGCAGGTAAAAGTAAAGCAACATAAATATCATGCAAATGTATTTAAATCGCATTTAACAAAGAGCAAGTTTTTGCATTACCTCTGGAACATAATTCGAGCAATTATTTTAATTGGAGTCTGCTATTTAGTAATTTTTCCTTTGCTGAGTAAGTTTGCGGCGTCATTCATGTCGCGTCGCGATTTATGGGATAATAGGGTAGCGTGGATTTCTAGATCCCCAACCATGAATAATTATAAATTGGCTTGGAATCATATGCAATATCCCACTGCCTTTCTAAATTCTGCAAAGCTAGCTGTAACAGTGAGTTTACTTCAATTGGTTTCATGTACATTGGTAGCTTATGGTGTTGCTCGTTTTCGCTTTAAAGGTGCCAAAATCATATTTACACTGGCTATTCTAACATTAATTGTGCCGCCGGAGTTATTCATTTTTCCATTATATCTTAACTTTAGATATTTTAATCCCTTAGGTATTTTGACTAAATCGGTTAGCTTAATCAATACTCTATGGCCATTTATAATAATGGCAGTTACTAGTACCGGACCACGCAACGGATTATTTATTTATATTATGCGTCAATATTTTAAGGGAATGCCTCGAGATCTGGAAGAAGCAGCTTATGTCGATGGTTCTGGTGTATTTCGTACTTTTTATACCATAATGTTACCCTCTGCAATTCCTGCTATGGTAATTGTATTTCTGTTTTCATTTGTTTGGCAGTGGAACGATTATTACTTGACCCAAATGTTTATTCCGAACTATACAAGTTTACCTCCCATGTTAGACACACTGCCCCACAGCGTGTTGGGCATGCGGTGGGAATCTTCAATGGTAGAATCATCATTGTTGTATAATACAGGCAGTCTTTTATTGATTGCTCCTATTGTCTTTTTGTATATTTGCTTACAGCGATATTTTGTAGAAAGTGTTCAGCGTTCGGGAATAACAGGTATTTAGCATACCTAGTAACTGATCGGGGGTGATTATTGCTTATAACAATATCAGCATTGTTTCGTTTGTTTTAAATAAAAGGGAGGATTTATAATGAAAACAAGAGTAGTGTTAAGTATAGTCGTACTTGTTCTGTTACTTGCTGTTTCTGGGGTGGGAGTTTATGCTCAAGATTATGTGCCCAGCCCTGGCGTTTTAAGTCCGGATAAGGTAGATTTTGGTGGTGCTACTGTAACCTTAGTAGGTGCTATATCTGCAGATAATTTTGGTGAGGGCACTCTAAAGGAAGGTCGACTAGAAGAAGCAATGAAGTTATTTAATATAGGTGGGTTTGAGTTTATCTATCGCCCAGGTGCAGAAGCGATCATGACTCGCATAATGACTGGAGAAGCTACTTATGACATTATTCATGACGATTGGCGAGAGCAGTATTTTGCTATGGCAGGTCATGGTATGTTAACTGCGATTAGTGATATTTTGCCAAAAGAATACTATGACAATATGTTCAATGCAGATCAACGTATTCACACAGATATTCTGTCTATTCA
>JAAZMN010000238.1 GCA_012798795.1 Bacillota bacterium
ATTAATTTCTGGCGCAAAATCGTAATTTCTGTTACTAAATACTTTGAATCATCTTCAACATTGAAATCCTTAGTACCTTTACTCACCATTCGTTCATAAATATCAACTAAATCATCTACAATTTTCCCGGGCTGACGGGACTCACAAAGTTCAATTATTCCCTGTTTTCCGTCAGCTAGGGCATAAGCTAATTGTGCTTGTGTTACTTGATACAAAAGTCCTCTGCTTTCCCATTCTTCTGCCACACGAAATCTCGGATCTACTTCCGCTTGCAGAGGATGATCTGCTATTAACCGCTGGCAGAAACCGTGAATCGTAGAGATATGTGCCTGTTCGAGAACATTAACCATATCAGAACTATAATCCCCTGCTATCAACGCTTGGCGGATTCGCTCTTTCATTTCTAAGGCAGCCTTGCGGGTAAAAGTAATTGCTACAATTTCATTAATCCTAACTCCCTGTTTAAGCAGATAAATGAAACGTTCAACTAAAACTTTGGTTTTTCCAGAACCCGCCCCTGCCGAAACAACTAAGTCACAATCAATTGTGGTAATGGCTGCTTGCTGATTAACAGTGGGTACAAATCCCATGACTACTGCTCCTTTCGACAGATTCCCTGATATGCACAAAACATACAAACCCTCTTATTAACCGGTGCAATTGGGAAATAACCGCTGAGTATTTGATCTAAATAGTGCCGGATTGTTTGAGATAAACGTTCTGTTAACCCATCCCATTCATCTGCCTTGATTACTCCCGAACTTCGCCTCGTCAATCCTAGGTTGCGGTGTTCAGGTTCAAACCATAAACCTGTTCTGGAACCAGATTTTATATTGTAATATCCGATTCCTTGAATTTGTCCCGGCAGTAGTTGTTCTGCTGCTAATAAGTATACATGCAACTGCAGATCTTCGCCGTTAAGAATTTCCCTGACAGAAGGATTGCTTCCAGTTTTATAATCATAAATTACACATTTACCAGAAGGGTGCAGATCAATCCGATCAATAATACCCCGCATCAAGACACTTCCTGTATCAGTAGGGATATGAATATCGCTAAATCTATATTCTAAATATTGAGGTAGATATTCGCTTTCTTCAACAAGCTTAATGTCTTTCTTATTAAAACCGGTAACCATATCAATTACCCGCTTGGTTAAGTGTTTACCGTCTGCATGATAGCGATGGGTAAGAATTTCCAATATGGGTGTACGACCCTTACACTCCCAAAATTCTCGTAATACTTCATGAATTAAGGCACCTTCTTCTTGAGGAGTAATATCTTCACTGCCTACCTCTTCAGCTTGTAAATCAAAAAGTTCACTGCATAAAAAGGAAAATGGACAGCGAGCATAAAGATTAAGTCTGGAAACAGAAAGCTGCTGATTACTATAGCGGTTAATAATATCTTGAATAACAGTTTCATCACTAAAAATACCACTGCCGAATTTGATTACACTCTTTTCAGGCAGTGAATTGCCTGGTTTTTCTATGCTAACCTCAGTTTGCACAAAAACGGGTGAAGCAATATTCACCCTCCCATCTTGATCTGTTTCAGAAAATGATAAATGAATATGATCTGCCGAACGAAGAACTTGATCATAAATCTCCATACTATTATCCGGTAAGACCTGTTTACTCAGCCAATCCCGCCTGGGCCCCTTGGGAAAATTTGATTCAGTCATGCCGACTAAAAATATTGCATGATAACCCATTCCTATAACTTGATTAAGCGATGATACAGTTACAGTCTGCCGAAAAGTTAACGGCTGAGGCAGAGCATGATTGGCCATTGCACTGCAAAAAATCTGGCTAAATTGTGTTAAAGTAAACTTCTGCTTAACTTGGGACAAGCTGTTGAAAATCTGCTGCATTCCATCATAGGACTTAAGTAAAACACCCCATTCATGTTGATTCTGGGCAGGCCACAACGACAGAGGGAACTGTAAAAAGACTGATTGAAAACAAGTGATGTATGTATTAATTGGATAAGACCCTTTTGCTGTCATTAATGAACCTAAAAAATCAAACAGCTGCTTCCAACCTGGATAATGCCCCAATTTTCCCTCCCATGCTGCAAAACCCCGCAATGACGGCGGAGCCAGTTTTAATGCCCTGCGCTCCATTTGATTTAAACTAACAGGC
>JAAZMN010000239.1 GCA_012798795.1 Bacillota bacterium
AATCGGAGGGTAAGAATCCGTTTATATTAGATTCTAAAGAACCGACCGGTGATTTCCAAGAGTTTATCAGAAGCGAAAATCGTTATGCAAGGTTAGTAAGACAATATCCTGATTTGGCCGAAGAATTATTAACTGAGGCTGAAAAAGATACTAAAAGGCGTTATGAAACGTATAAGCGCTTAGCTCAAGGATAACTGCTGGTAGTGTTGGACCTTGTAGTATTGGACCCTGTTAGTAAGAGTTTATTCTCAAGACTCTTTTGGCAGGGTCTTACTTCTATTTCACATAATTTAACGCAGTTGTGTTAGTTGGTTTTTAACACTTTAAGTGAGGTGTTGTACAGTTGATTTTACCGGGGTTGGTTTCAATTACTTTTCGTAAACTTAAAGCGGAGAAGATAGTCTCATTAACGGCTGAAGCTGGCTTGACAGGAATAGAATGGGGCGGTGACATCCACGTTCCCCATGGCAATATTAAAACGGCTAAAACAGTGAAACAAATGACACTTGATGCAGGTTTGAAAGTAGCGGCATACGGTTCTTATTATCGCTTTGATGATCAATTGTTCTTTGAAGATGTATTGGAAACAGCTTTAGCTCTTGGTGCTCCCTTAATTAGAATATGGGCAGGACATAAAGGTTCGGCTCATATATTAGAAAATGAACGGGCTCAAATAGTACGTAAGTCTTATGAGATTGCTCATATGGCAGATGAAGTCGGCGTTAAGGTGGCTTATGAGTATCATGGAAATACGTTAACTGATACTCTTGAGTCAACTGTCAGTTTGCTGGAAGAAGTAAATCATCCAAATATTTATAGTTATTGGCAGCCTCTAACCAATCACAGTTTAAAACAAAGATTAAACGGGATTAAAAATATTGGCAAATGGTTAACCAATATTCATGTATATCATTGGGATGAGTCTGGTCGGCGATTACCTTTGGCTGCTGGAGAGCATTTATGGACTCAGTATATGGAATTAATTCATAGATTACCTGAACAGCGTTATGCTATGATTGAGTTTGTCCGCAGTGATGATCCGGATCAGTTTCTAAAAGATGCGGAGTATTTGTGTGAATTATTAGCTGGATTTAATTAATGTATTTGCGTGCTCGCTCAATTAGCTCTGTATAATTATTGATTTTGGGTTGTTCAATAACGATATCTAAAAGATACTTAAGTATTTGGCCAATTTGTGGGCCTGGTGTCAGATTTAGTTCATTGATTAAATCACTGCCGGATACTGCCAGATCTTTGCGAGTAAAGGCATGATTTTCTGCAAGAATTTCATCTATACGTTTTCTCATTAGTCGATAGTAGTTTAAAGTCTGGCGAGGGTGGTATTTCATCGCCATAATATCGGCTTTTCTTAATTCCAGTAGATCATAGATATTATCGGTGCCTACTTTGGCTATGAATCTTCTAATGGCTTTATCGGTGGAATTAGGATGGATTTGAAACATATGATGCTTTATTAAAAGACTTACCTTGTCTTGTATTCTCTTGCTGAAAGTAAGTCTGGTTAAAATAGAATGTGTCATTACTGCCCCAATTTTATCATGGCCATAGAAGTGAATTCCAGATTCATCTCGAATACGAGTTTCAGATTTACCGATATCATGGAATAATGCTGCTAATCTTAGGTTCAAATCCGGTTTAACTGACTGAGCGGTCATAATTAAATGGCCCAATACATCCCAACGGTGATAAGCACCTTGACTGATGTTGGCAGCATGGGCCAATTCAGGTAGGATCTGTTCCATAATTCCGCTGGTATACATTAGTTGTAATGGTTTTACAATTTTATCTGCCACCAGCAGTTTGCTCAATTCATCTTTAATGCGTTCAGAGGCTATTTTAATAAGAAGCTTAGGTTGAATTGCCGCAATAGTCTGCGTTTCGGGTTTGAAATTTAAAACAGCACTAAATCGAATTAGCCGCAGCATTCTTAAGGCATCCTCACTAAATCGTAATTTGGCATTACCTACTGTACGTATTCTTTTTCTGCGCAAATCGGTTATTCCGCCAAAGGGATCAATGAATTGATTTGTGAGCGGATTATAAGCGACTGCATTAATTGTAAAATCACGCCTGCTGAGGTCTTGTTCAATATCATTACAAAATTTCACATAATCAGGGTGGCGCTGATTTGAATACAAAGCCTCGCGCCTCATTGTAGTTACATCCACAAGTAAGTTATCGGAGACTACTGTTATTGTACCAAATCGCTGACCGCTGGGAATATTTTTGGGAAAAATTTGGCGCACTCTATCCGGTAAAGCATCGGTAGTAATATCCCAATCAGTCGGGTTTAGCTCAAGCAGTGCATCGCGAACCGCACCGCCTACAATATAGGCTTGGTAACCATGTTCGTTTAACTTATGGCATATTTGTTTTACTGCTTCCGGTATGCTTATTCGCCGCTTTCTTTGAAACACAGCTTCACCTTCTTAATGATACAGGTTATGGTATATAAATAGCAATTCGAGAACATGTGACGCTTTCCTGTAATTAAAGCTTAAGATTTTTCTTTTATAGTCGATATAAATATTAAGATGACTATGACGGAGGTGGTTAAGATGCGGATAGATGGTTTGGCTTCTGGGTTAGATACTGAAAATATAATTAAAGACCTCATGCGGACAGAAAAACTGCCATTAGATAGAGTATTTCAGCAAAAAACCAGAACAGAATGGCAGCGGGATCAATATCGTACATTGAGCACTAAAATTGCCGGTTTTCGGAATACGGTTTTTGACATGCAGCTGCAAGCTAGGTTCAATCTGATGACAGCCGCATCCTCTAATGAAAACGTGTTAAGTGTACGTACTGCTGGCGGTGCTCAAATCGGTTCATATAACATTTTGGTGAAAGAACTAGCGACTTCTGCAAATATGATAACAGCTGCTGGCATAAGGGAGCGTTTTGACAGCTTTACCAGTGAAATTACAGAACCTGTATCTGTTAGAATCCGCAGTTCTCAGAAGAACTCTGAGGGAGAACCAACTGAATTTATGGATATTGAGATTAATCCGGGTGAGACAGTTAACAGCTTCGTGCAGAAAGTGAACTCCAATAAGGAATTAAAAATCAGTGCCCTCTATGATCAATTTACAGATGCTTTAGTGTTTACAAGCGTTGATACCGGTAGAAATACGGAAATACAATTTGATTTAGCCAATACAGAAACTGAAAACTTCGTTACTCAAGTGCTGCAGGATGAAAACAAAATTTGGAGTAAGAATGAATCGGGAACCAATGCTAAAATAGAAATAAACGGTTTGGAAACAGAGAGAGCAAGCAACGTATTTAATTTAGCAGGTGTTGAAGTAAGTTTGAAATCTGTTTCACAAGAGTTAATTAGAATACAAGTTTCTCAGGATACTGATGAAATCTTTAATAATATTAAGGACTTTGTTGAACAGTATAATGAGTTAATAGATGAAATACACGGCAAGTTAAATGAACCTTATTATCGTGATTTTCCCCCGTTGACTGATGAACAAAAAGGTGATTTGTCCGAGCGGGAGATTGAGTTATGGGAAGAAAAGGCCCAAAGTGGTTTACTGCGTTCTGATAGGATTCTCTCTGATATAGTATACTCGATGCGCCGGGCGCTTACTATGTCGGTTGAAGGAGTAGATGATCTTAGAAATCTTCATCAAATAGGTATAACCACAGGCAGCTGGTATGAGAATGGTAAATTATACATAAATGAACAGAAATTACGAACTGCTATAGAAGATAATCTGGATCAAGTCACAGCATTATTTACTAAGAATTCTGAGAGCGGCATCAGCGGTGAAACAGGGCTGGCTCGCAGATTGAATGCATCTATAGAAACAGGATTAGATCGTCTTGCGGATACAGCAGGAAAATCTACGGCCCTTTATGATAAGAGTACGTTAAGCGAAAAAATTAGACGGTATGATGATCAGATTTTAGCCATGGAAGAACGATTAATTAGAGTAGAAAATCGATATTGGGCACAGTTTTCTATGATGGAAAGATTATTACAGGAAATGTATTCCCAGTCTGATTGGTTATATCAGCAATTGGGAGTAATGACGACGTAGGTGATTACTATTAACAAAGATAATAATAAAAGAATTCTTCTTTATCAAGAACTGCGAACTACTGCCAGCAAAGAACTAGAGCTTATTCAGGCTGATGATTTTGGTGACGAAAAATCTTTGAAACAGTTGAACTACCTGTTAGCAGAAAGGCGCCGACTTATTAATCGTATTGATGAGATTAACACAAGCTATACGAATTTATCAATGCAGGAAAGAGAGATAATAGAAAATATTATCGAAATAGATACATCTAGCAAAGCAGCAATTGAAGCAAAGAAGAAAATAGTCTCGAAGCAGCTGCGTAAGCTTAAAGAGGGCAGACGTACTACTAAGGCTTATCAACCAGAAACGATCCAATTTGAAGGTTTTTTTATTGACAGTAAAAAATGAACAGCAGTAAAAAGCTTTAAAAGGCAGCGAATAGACGGGAAAGTGCATTCGCTGTTTTTTTGTGGCTTTGATTAGAGGAAAAACTGATGCTTTAGTTGAAGATCAATAAAAGGGTTTTGATGAGAGGTGAGGTATAGTCAATGATTGACTATCAAAGTGAACTATTGTTATTAGAGAACGATGTGCTGCGCATTAAGGTTAGTCCTTTAGTAGGTGCTTCTATTTATAGTTTTCGGTATAATTTAGATGGTCGATTTATTGATATTATGCGCCCAACACCTTCTGAAGCTGTGAAAAATATTAATCCTGGTGCATTCAGTTCATTTAATATGATTCCGTATTCAAACCGGATAGAAAAAGGTGTCTTACTTCACCGGGCACAGACGTATCAATTGGCGATTAATAACCCGGAAGGCCATGCGATTCATGGTGAAGTACGCGAGCGGCCATGGGAAGTGATTAACCACACTAAAAATAGTGTGGAGCTTGAGTTTCACAGTCCGGATTATCAAGGAATTTCTTGGCCGTTTTGGTTTTCGGCACGGATAAAATTTACTATTGTGGAGAATCGCTTGACTATCGGTATAATAGTTCAAAATCTCAGCGATCAAGAAATGCCAGCAGGAATGGGGATCCACCCATACTTGGTCAGATATTTGACTGAGGAAGATGATCAAGTTCTGCTGAAGATTCCGGTTAAAGGAGTTTATCCTGGAGATACACCTGTTCCTACAGGATGCTGGCAGGCTCCTGCAGAGAAATTGGATTTTTCGGTAAAAAAAGAGCTTACAACAGAATTTATTGATAAGTGTTACCGAGTTGATTCTCAGCCAGTAACTGTAGATTGGGTCAAAAGTAGAGTTAGACTAACCATGACTGCTGATCCGGTTTTTCAGCATTTAGTTTTGTACTGTCCCAAAGATGATCAGACTTGTTTTGCAGTTGAACCGGTTACTAACTGTAACAATGGGTTTAATATGGCGAATCAAGGTATCAAGGATACGGGAACTGTGTATTTAAAATCAAATCAGAAGTTAAATGGAAGTATAACTTTTACTTTAGATAGAATAAGCTAAACAAATTAACCGGCAGTTTCATTAAGAAACAGCCGGTTAAACTCAAGATTTAGCGATAATTTATTTTTGAGAGGAATTTGAAAAACCAAGTGATTCAAATGGCTTAAGTTCTAATAAAACTTTGATCAAATAGGCGTAAACTGGAGCTTCAATAATAACTTGAAATATTTTTGGAACTCTGGTGGTGACAATCGGCAGTTCAAATAGACTGAAGAGAAAATAAGGTATCAGGATTATTGAGGTTACAATCTGCCCTAAAATAACCGCAATTAGTATCATCCAGTATTTATTAGCACTTTTAAATATATAATGAGTGATTGCACCCGGTATGAACCCAGTTAAGAAATATGACAATGTAATGTGAGGAACATAACCTCCCATTGGGCTGATTAAGTAGCCGACAATATCGGTTACTGCTCCTACTATCCCACCATGCACAGGTCCAAATGCAATGCCTGCGAACACTATCGGTAAGCTGCCTAAGCCGATGCGAATACCTTCTATTCCGCCGATGCTGAAGCGAAAGCTCATCACTCTCATCAAGACTATACTCAGCGCAGTTAAAAAGGACATATAGATCAGACTACGAGTTCTTTTCATATTGTTTACCTCCTTTCACTTTGGTATTTGGCAGAAGAAGCCTGTACCAAAGAAAAGAGGCTCTTTGGTGACAGCGGACGCGATGATACACCGCAGCTAGAATCAGCATTTCGTCTTAAGGCAACGTCCCATCCTTAAGCACTGATTACGCATATCATCTACTCTACCACTAACTATATTCTATATCTTACCAGAATCCGATAGTAAGAGCAAGGAAGGCTAGCGGGAAATCAAATCTGTCAGGAGACGACAGTCAGTCAAATTTGACTCTCAATCAAACAAATATTATAATTAAATTTATAAAAAGCGTGATATGAAATATAATTTGGAGGCAAAAATGTGCTATATCGCAAAATGTCAACTTATATTATCTTAGTTTTGAGTTTAGTAATAACTTTAGGTATACCGGTTGAGGCTGATAATTATCTTTCTCATGTTTTGCCTGGGTTTCAACAATATCAAATTACGATTATCACACCTAA
>JAAZMN010000240.1 GCA_012798795.1 Bacillota bacterium
CCCGGGCCTACCCAAATAGCTGTAGAACAGGGCTGGGTTATCTCTTCATTAATAATCTGAGTTAATCTTTTGCCCGAATTTTCTTCAATACCTTTCATACACAAAACGATGATCCGCTTATCCATGGAGTATTGGTTTAATTTTCCGGCTAAATCCCGTAATTGTTGGGAACTTATAGCAATTACAATAACCTCACCAAAATCAACTGCTCTATCTAATTCATCTGTAATAATGATATTTTCAGGTAATTTAAGATACTCGTTTTTCCCAGTAGCCTGCAATTCTTCTAGCGTCTTTGAACCCTTTCTGCCCCACAATAAAACCTGCTTACCAATGCGATGGAAATACCAGCAGAGAAAAGATCCCCATCGTCCCGCACCCAGGACAGATATTCTCATTGTTCTATCTCCTCTCTCTACAATGTTTCATCTACAATCAATGCAATCAATGTTAAATCTTTCCTCTCATTATAACATAAAAATGATCTTGATTCACATCTGCGATAACATCTGGATTCAAGATCATTTTGCTAATGAATTCCTATTAAATTGCAACATCTGAACAATCTATTTTCCTCCTACAACAACATCTACGATACAATTCTTCCCATTAACTGCAAGCTGTTCTTCAACCACCTGAAGAAGTCAACTGCATGGGAATTATGGATAACTATTCTTTCTTCTCCTTGACTGAGCATCAATCCGCAATTTGCATGCTCTATAAAAGGGCTCCATCCGAAAAATATATTTTCAATTTTTGACAATAAAATGCCGATAATCATCTCTTCTTCTAGTAGTTCATGGGTGGTAATCAGTATTTCAGTAACACCATGAATCAAATCTTCGCTTTCGTTCCAGTAAAACCGAATGTTACCTTTTTGAGAATTATGACCTATTTCAAGGACAATCTGAATACTTTCCTCAGGCTTAAAATTCTGAGTGCCATCAGTCTCTGTGCCTTCGACCATAAACAGTAGTCCCGAATGTTCACCCGCCGACCATTCGCTAATTAGGTTTCTTCTCATTTAATTTGACTCCTCTCTTAAATACCCACCCTCGCACAACTCGCAAAAAGCAGGCTCACTCACCTCCTGTTTGATAATATTATATATTATACATCCTTGTTCTAGCTGGTTGTTTATCAATATTACCATACATTTTACACACTGTCAATTATAATATTTTAAAGGATTATTCCTGATAGACAAGTTCATCTGCACGCCTTAATTCGCGCACTGCTTTACTTAATTCAAAAGGAAACTCCGGAATTCCCATTGAACAAGGACATAAATAATTAGAATCAAAATAAATCACAATATGATTTTCCATCAAATAAAATGACTGAATCTGCTCCAAATATGATGGATCTATTTCATCAATATAATAGGCTGTGGGATTTAGTCGAATCTGATCATTAATCATCTTAATTAAGGCATTTCGTTCTTGTTTTGTTGCAAACAAATCATAAAACTCAACAGCCCTTCCTGTAGTCAAATCTACATTAACAGTTTCCATGAAACTCATTTCATTGAATTTGTCAGTATAATGACTAAAAAACACAGTAATGCTGAGCAAACCACCTGCATTATAATTAACTTGAAAATCGACCTCCGTTATATAGTACGGACTCTGCTCAGGAGACAGTGCCAAATCTCTTAGTCGTCTGTTAGCATTTACTTCTATTTCATGATCAAAATGAATTATCCCTTGAGAGAACATGTCATTTAACTGTTCATACAGTTCCTTGTCGGATGTACCGTGAATGACCGGGATCGATAACTTACTGCGATAAAAAGAATTTCGTTTCTCCTGAACTCTTTTTAATACTACTATGTCGTTATTAGGCCTGCCACCTATAATTCGAAACCAATACGGATTTACCTGATATTCTGCTAATGCTGCATCAATTTTTAGGCTTATCGATAAAAGCATAACTATAAAAACTGTTACAGCCATACGCTTAGCGAGATACATCTACTATCCCTCCCGCTAACATAAGTCGTAATCACTGCTGAAGTTTTGACCGTAAACTAAAACTCGTTCGTAAAATTGCACTCCAGTTCAGTTCCTAATGCCTTCAGTACCGGCAGGGCTGCTTTTACCAAATCCGGATCAAACTGTGAGCCTGCGTTAGCTTTAATTTCACGAATAGCCTCGTCCTTTGAAATCTGTTTTCGATACGGTCGGACACTCGTCATAGCAACATACGCATCTGCAATTGCAAGTATACGGCATTCTACCGGAATTTCACTACCTGCTAAGCCCAATGGATAACCCTTACCATCCCAACGCTCATGGTGACACAGTATTAACCTGGATATCCCAGCTAA
>JAAZMN010000037.1 GCA_012798795.1 Bacillota bacterium
ACTGCTGTCATCGGGATTATTTTCAAGTTGAAGCAAATCTTGGTTTAGTGCTTGTAAATAATCTCGGGCTTCTGCTTCGAAAACATCCTTAAACTCAGATGTGTCCATTTTCATTCATACCTCCTTTAACCCCAAACAGTTTTAACCAATACTTTTAATACGATTTTTTGGTGTAGATATTTCAGTGATTCTAATACCGAATTGATCACCAACCACAACCACTTCGCCTTTTGCGATCATGGTTTCATTAGCATAGACATCGATTGGTTCACCGTCAAGTGAATCTAATTCCATAATATGTCCTGGTCCTAGTTTAAGAATATTTTCAATTGACATTCTGGTTTTACCTAGTATAGCCCGAACTTGAACGGGAATATCTTTTATTAATTCAACATTGAGGTTCCCTAAATCAACTTGTTTATCATCTAAAGCGTCATCATTAATTAAGTGATCCTGTTTTAGATCATCCCATGTTGTAACCGGTGCTGGATCAGTAGTAGATTCAACTTCAATGTCAGCTGGTTCTGTGGTGGTACTTACCTGCTCATTGCTGTCAAGTTCAGAGCTAGTTATTAACTGAGTCACCATGTGTTTAGCAAATTCAGTATCAATAATCTGCAGCATGGTACTATCCACTAATTCTGGAATTTCCAACCGAAATGAAATGGTGGTTAGAGGACTATCAAATTTGACTACATCACTTCCAATTTCACCAAGATGGTACTGCTCAGTGTCAGGAGGTGATATCTGGATCTCATAATTAAATAAATCTGACATTGCAGTTGCAGCGGAGCCCATCATCATATTCATTGCTTCAGTAATTGCACTAAGTCCAATTTCGTCAATACTTTCCGTTAATGCAGATTCATCTTTACCCATCATTAAATTAGCGATAATAGCTGCATCTTTCTCTTTGATTACTAATATATTGGAACCCTTTAGACCTGTTTTATACTCTACATGTACAATAATACATGGAATGGGATAGCTGTTTCTAACTTGCTCAAATGTTTCAAGAGATACGTCAGGTACTGTAATTGTAACTTTGCGATTAATTAAAGTAGACAATGCTGTAGCAGCAGAGCCCATAGAGATATTTCCTATTTCTGTTAACGTGTCTTTTTCAATTTCGGACAAATCGGATTGGGTATTGGAATTATTCTGAACCAACATATCAATCTCGTTTTGCTCTAGAAACTTATTATTCATTATCCTACTCTCCTTGTGGTTCACAAATAGATGTAATTACTACACCAAGCTTGTCGCCTAATTTACCCGGAGTTCCCTTAAATTTGGTTAGTTTTCCAATTTTAATATCAACATTTTCACTGCGTTTTCTCTCTAATTCAATTACATCGCCGGGTTCCAAATTTAAAAGTTCCCCTGCAGTAACTACACCACTACCTAGCTCTACTTCCACTGGTAAGATAACCGAACGCACTTTATCTTTTAACTCAATAACTTTCTCTGGATTCGGTGGTTCTAAAGAATCGAATAGTCTATGTTGAGTTATCTTATTAATAATGGGTTCCAACGTTCTATACGGGATACATAGATTGAATATATCAGATACTTTATTGAATTCAAAGCGCAGACTGATAGCTACCACGACATCTCGATCAGATGCAAGTTGTAGAAATTGGGGATTACTTTCAATATGTTCTAATCTAAATTTAATGTCCTCAATTTCTTTCCAGGAATCACTGAGAATATCACCAAACATGGTAATGACTTGACGTTTTAACACAGCCATTTCTATATCACTTAATCCCCGAGTATGTCTAATAGAAAATCCTGGGCCACCACAAAGTCTGTCATGCAGTGAAAAAGCACTGTCGGGAGTAAGCTGCAGAATAATACTTCCCGGAAGAGGTGATGCATCAAAAACACTTAAAACCGAAGGATTTGGAAGAGAACGAATAAACTCGCCAAAAGTTAGCTGGGTAATTGACTGATATTTTAAATCAAATCGAGTACGCAGCTTTGCAGACATCATTCCTGAGTATGTTCGACAAAATTGTTCGTGAATTCTCTGTAAGCCTCGCAGTTGATCTTTGGAGAATTTATTTGGCTTTGTAAAATCGTAACTATCTCCAATAATCTCACTGTCTTTCATGTAATCATCAGATGCTTCACGACTAGCTTCGATTAATTTGTCAATCTCATTTTGGCTAAGAATATCCTCCACTTTCAGTCACCTCTCTTCTGTAATCAATTTATCAGTACCTATATTACTTATATCGGCAGCATTAATCATTATCTCTAGTAGCAGACGCTTCTTCTGAGTAATCTTTTAACTTTTCTAATTCAATTTGTTCGGTAGAAGTAAGAATTTTATTAACATCTAAGAGAATAATTAAGCGATTATCAATTTTCCCGACGCCTTTTAGGTATTCTGCTTTAAACCCAACAATATTGCGTGGGGGAGGTTCGATAGCAGATGCTGGAAGACGCATTACTTCTGTTACAGCATCAACTACAAACCCAACTTGATTTTCATTAACATCAACGATTATAACTCTTGTTTCAGAAGTGGCTTCTTCCTCAAGTATGCTGAAGCGTTTCCGTAGAGAAATAATGGGAATTATCTCACCTCTAATATTAGTAACACCTTCCACATAATCGCTTACATGTGGTAGTTTAGTTATACTAGGCAGTTTGATAATCTCGCGAACTTGGGTAATCTCCAGGCCAAACTCTTCATTGTAAAGATTAAAAACTACTAACTGTTTTTCTTGTTCTATTGTTTTTTCATCCACAGTATTACAGCCTCCTCTCAATATTCGCAGTATTTTTTGATATATGGCTACATATTTCGATTATGATCCATTATTTTCCTGCAAAAATCTAGAACTTCAAAAAAGAAAGCTCGCTTAATAAAAAGCGAGCTTCTAAACTATTGACTTCAATATATTGATTACTATCTATTAATAAATGTAATTACAATACTGATTACGGCAGCTGCTATTCCGATCATTGCAGTG
>JAAZMN010000038.1 GCA_012798795.1 Bacillota bacterium
AAAGATGAAACGGTAAATCCGTTTCTTTTTTTTTGTACCGGCATATACATAAAATAACAAGCGTGTTAAATGTTACCGGTATAGGAGGGAAGCAGCGTGTATATTAAAACAAGCGAATTGCGGCAATTGGATGTTATAAATATCGAGGACGGACGTTTCTTAGGTCATGTTTGCGATGTGGATCTTCATCCAGATACAGGTGCCATACGCTGCTTAATCTTAGAAGGATCTGAAGGTGGATTACTGCGATTTTTCAAACACGATGATATTGAAATTCCATGGCAAGAAGTGGTAATGATAGGGATTGATGTGGTAATTGTAAAAACTGAAGTAGGTAAAGCTAAATCTTATGCATATCGGACATGGCGCAGGTAGTGATTTTAAGGTATAATGAATCTATACAATATTAGGAGTGAACAAACAATGCGATGTCCGTTTTGTCATCATAAAGATAGTAAAGTACTGGATTCACGAGCAACTGAAGAAGGAGCTTCAATTAGGCGCAGGCGCGAATGCACTAAGTGCAGTCGCAGATTTACTACATACGAAAGGCTAGATCAAGTACCTTTTATGATTGTAAAAAAAGATGGTAGGCGCGAAGCTTTCAGCCGCGATAAAATTCTCAATGGTGTATTGAAAGCCTGTGAGAAACGTCCGATTTCTCCAGACCAAATTGAAAAGATGATTGATGATATAGAAAAAGATGTTCGTAATACTACTGAGCGAGAAATTACTTCTAATGAAGTTGGAGAAATTGTGATGGAGCGATTAAAAGAACTCGATGAAGTTGCTTATGTAAGATTTGCCTCAGTGTATCGGCAGTTTAAAGATATCAATAGTTTTATGAGTGAACTGCAGCAGTTACTTGAGGGAGAGTAATATGTGGTATCAAGCGGTAGATAGTGGAAGGGAATTGTGGAAAGTTAAGAATTGGGACAAATATTCATGGTTGACCCATGGATTTACATCGCGGCATTGGGGTAACCTGGCACTGCATGTTGAGGATATTGCTGATGTAATTACAGAGCGTGAAAGACTCAGCCAATACTTAGGGATTTCCCTGGACAGCTGGGTTGTGGGCAACCAAATTCATAAAGCCAATATTCAAAGGGTAAAACCAAGTGATAAGGGACGCGGTGCTGTTGACCATGCTTCTGCATTTTGCGATACCGATGGAATGATTACAGAGTATCCGGGTTTATTTTTAGTTACCTTTTATGCAGATTGTGTTCCCCTGTTTTTTGTAGAACCGAAATCTCGGATTATTGGCATAGCACATGCTGGTTGGCGGGGAACCGCAGCCCAAATAGGCCCGGCGATGGTTAACTATTTTCGTTTGGCTTATCAACAAGCTGATCTTAATCATTTAGAGGTAGCTATCGGCCCTTCAATTGGGAGCTGCTGCTATCAAATTAGTGAGCAGGTTGCGGAAAATTTTAGTCAACAATCATTAAGCTGTAGTTCAGATGGGATTTATTTAGATTTATGCTTAGCTAATAAACTGCAGCTGATTGCCAGTGGAGTAAATGCGAACAATATATTTTTAGCAAACCAGTGCACCTATTGCAATAACTCATTTTTCTCTTTTCGTAGAGAAGGGAAGAATGCCGGAAGAATGGCTGCCTTTATTTACAGAAGCTAAAACCGTATAAATGCAGTATCATAAAGGAAATCTAGTGGTTTTGTCGAATCTGAAGGTGAGGTGGTTTTATTTGAGATCACTAAATTCGAAACAACGTGAAATTGCCGGCATTTTATTATTTTTATTAGCGGTATTTTCATTAATGAGTCTTTACTTTGAATCAACCGGTTGGGTTGGACTTAAGATAAAAAAATGGTTAGAGGTTGCTTTCGGGGAAACAGCAGCTGTTTTTAGTGTAATTCTTATTGTTATTGCCATTAGCTTCTTTCGCGGTAAATTTTGGCCGATTAAAATTCGCAAGTTAATTGGTTATTTTCTGCTGCTCAGCTGTTTTATGACAATTTATCATTTGTTAAGTATCTATCAAGGATATCAATTGCCTCCGTCCATGGAAGAAGAGATTCATTTTGGGCAGATGGGTTTAGGTGCCGGAGTAGTCGGTGCGATTTTAATGGTTGTCTTTTTAACGGCCTTCGGCAGAATTGGTAGTTATATTATTATCGGGGGTTTGTCATTAATCGGTATTATTTTAGTATTTAATATTTCCTTTATAAGTCTGTATAAAAAAGCAGCTTCGTTTTTTGTTAGTATGATGCAAGACATATCATCCGGGATAAAAGATATTATTAGCGAGATAGGCAGTAAAATCGGAGAATTTAAAGAAAATCATCAAGCACTTGTCAAATTGGAGACATCAGCAGCAGCAGAAAATGATTATACAAAAGGGCAAACCCATGAGATTAATGCTGACAAGCATAAAGGTAAGCATGAAAAAAGAACTGAAAGAATTAGTACTGCACAAAAACCTGCTCAACCTGAAACAAGTGTTGAAAAAACCAGCAGCTCTGGTTATGAGCATCGCAGCAGTACTTATCGTATGCCATCGGTTAACTTACTGAAAAAAAGTTCTCAAAATATTAAGCATAGTCTTTCGGAAAACAAGTCGAAACTGTTGGAAAAGACCTTTGACAGCTTTGGAATTATCGCCAAAGTAGTTAATGTTTGCCAAGGACCGGTAGTTACCCGCTACGAACTGCAGATAGGCCCTGGAATTAAAGTAAGCAGGATAACAAGTTTAGCTGATGATTTAGCTCTGGCTTTGGCAGCTACGAATGTACGGATCGAAGCACCGGTTCCCGGTAAATCTGTAGTTGGAATCGAAGTTCCCAATAAAACGACTCAACCGGTTTTGATTCGAGATGTTATAGAACATCCGGGTTTTATGAATCATCCTTCTAAGGTCGCTATGGCTTTAGGTAAAGATATAGCCGGAGAACCAGTAATAGGTGATCTGAAGAAATGGCTTCATCTACTGGTAGCTGGGGCTACAGGTTCTGGGAAAAGTGTATGTTTGAATGCAATTATTATCAGTCTTTTATTTCGAGCCACACCTGAAGAGGTTAAACTGTTAATGATTGATCCGAAACGCGTTGAATTGGCTAATTATGATGGAATTCCCCATCTTATATCTCCGGTGATTACAGATTTAAAAAAGGCAGCTACAGCTTTGAAGTGGGCTGCGGGTGAAATGGAACGCAGATATAAACTGTTTGCCGATGTGCGAGTTAAGAATATTGAGTCTTATTATCAGTATTGTGATTTACAGAACGAGAAGTTGTCTAAAGAAGATATAGCGCAAGAAGAAGAAGAAATTGAACACTTACCTTATATTGTTATTATTGTAGATGAGTTGGCCGATCTGATGATGGTTGCTGCATCGGAAGTAGAGGATGCCATCTGCCGTCTTGCTCAAATGGCTCGGGCTACAGGTATGTATTTAATATTATCCACTCAACGACCTTCGGTTGATGTAATTACAGGTTTAATTAAAGCAAATGTTCCTTCCAGAATATCATTTGCCGTATCATCGCAGATTGATTCTCGTACTATTTTGGATATGGGAGGGGCAGAGCGCTTGATTGGCAAAGGCGATATGCTGTATTATCCAATGGGCGCTTCTAAACCTAACAGGGCTCAGGGTGCTTACGTATCTGATAAAGAAGTCCAAGCATTAGTTAGATTTTGGAAAAAGCAGGCGGAACCAGAATACGAAGCTGAAGTTTTAAAAGAGAGTTCAACTGTAAGTGTTGTTTCTGATGATACCGATGAATTACTTGAAGATGCAATTCGTTTGGTTGTGGAAACGGGACAAGCATCAATATCAATGCTGCAGAGGCGGTTTCGGATTGGTTATAACCGGGCAGCTCGTTTAATTGATACTATGGAAGTAAGATCAATAGTCGGTCCATATCAGGGAAGCAAACCCAGAGAGGTTTTAATTGATAGCGATAGTCTAGACTTTTGAGGTGAGCTTAGATGGAAGATTTAGGTGCATTTCTACAACAAGCTAGGGAAGAAAGAAATTTAAGTATTGCTGATATTGCTGACAGAACTAAAATCAGGCAGCTGTATTTAACTGCAATTGAAAAAGGGGAAAGGGAGAATTTACCAGAGGAAGTATATTTACGCGGATTTTTGCGTAGTTATGCTAAGGCTTTGGGAATTGATCCGGAGGAAGTGATTGCTCTCTATGATAACAGGGGTGCTGAACGGATAAAGCAGTTTGAAAGGGTATCCTTGGTAGATAAGCGCAGAGCTGCACGTCAGCGCCAGAGAATTAACTTTCTTATTGGTGCTGGAATAATCATCATTGTTTTATTAGCTTACCATTATTATTTTAGGTAAAAGATAGGAGGTATGCGTAATATGGGAAAAACGAGGAGAACAATCTGGATTGTAATTGGATTGTTTGCAGTTATTTTACTAGGCATAATTGCCGGTAGTCACTTTATAACTGAATTAATGTGGTTTAAAGCTTTAGGGTATTCGAAATTGTTTATCACTAGGCTTTCTTGGGAGTGGGCAGTCAAAATAGCGGCATGGTTGGGTTTATCTCTGTTTTTGTTTATCAATCTAATGATTGTAAAACCCATGATGAAGGGGTTGTTTGTGCGGTTTCAACAGTCGGGGAAAACTGTAAAAGATAAGCATTTAGTAATTATTTCTGTCTTAGTCTCCTTACTATTAGGCTTAATCTATTCCTCGGGATTTAGTAAATACTATTTTAATATAGCGCAGTTTTTTAATGCTGAATCATTTGATGTGGCAGATCCGGTATTTGGGAAGGATCTGAGTTTCTATTTTTTCATTCTTCCCGTATTACAACTACTGACTCATGAATTCATCGGCGTTTTTGTCATTACAGCGGTAATATGTTCTGCAGTCTATTTCTTTACCGGTAATTTTCGTTTTGAAAATCATAGATTGACTTTATCTACTTATGCTAAAAGGCACCTATCGGTTTTAGTCGGTTTGATATTTGTTGTGAAAGGAATCGGTTACTATCTGAATACTTTCAATTTGTTATTTGAACCCAGTGGAGCCGTGTTTGGTGCGGGCTATACCGATGTTCATATCAGAGTAATCGTTCTTAAGATTTTAATGGTATTGGCATTTTTCGTAAGTATTATCATTTTTGCTCAATTATACCATTATCGTAAGCTGTTTTTTGGTTCATTGATTCTGTGGTTAGCAGTGAGCTTAATTGGCGGAGTTTTTCTGCCGCAATTTGTTCAGAATTGGGTGGTTGAACCTAATGAATTTACTCGCGAGCTGCCGTATATAGAGAATCATATTAAGATGACAAGACTTGCTTATGGGCTGGATGATTTTATCGAAATGAGTTTTCCTGTAAGTGAGCAGTTGACATGGGAAGATATCGAGAGCAGTCGTACTATGATAAATAATATTCGCTTATGGGATCCTAGGCTGATTCTTCAGACCTACGGTCAGCTTCAAGAAATGCGTCCGTACTATTTATTTAGTGATGCGGATGTGGGACGCTATTGGGTAGACGATGAATATCGGGAAGTACTGCTTGCGGCACGGGAATTAGACGTGAGCTTAACTCAAAATAGGAATTGGATTAATGATCATCTTCAGTACACTCATGGGTATGGGGTAGTAGTCAGTCCTGTTAATGAAGTATCTCGTCAGCAGTTGCCTCAGTTTTGGGTGTCGGATATTCCGCCGAAAGGCAAAAGCGATTTGCAGATTACGCAGCCAAGAATTTATTTCGGCGAACGGACTAATGAATATGCAATTGTAAATACTCGGATCGAGGAGTTTGACTATCCAACCGGTGAGGGTAACGCATACTATACCTATCAGGGAGAAGCCGGAGTTGAGCTTTCGTCTTTACTGCATCGTTTAGTATTTTCTGTTCGTTTTGGCACTACTAGGCTTTTGTTGTCCAATGATATTACTAGAGAAAGCAGAATATTGTTTGATCGTAATATTAAAACAAGGATAAATAAGATTGCTCCATTTTTGCGTTATGATAATGACCCGTATATTGTCATTTCTGATCAGGGTAACTTATTCTGGATAATTGATGCATATACGGTTTCCAGTCGTTTTCCTTATGCCAAACCTACTCCCGGATGGGGTAATTATATTCGTAATTCAGTAAAAGTAGTTGTTGATGCGTATAATGGTTCTGTAGGGTTTTACCAAGTCGAAGCTGATCTGCTACTGGAAGCATACAGTGCTATTTTCCCCGGCTGGTTAAAGCCGCTAAGTGAGATGCCCGAAGATCTGCAGGCTCATTTACGTTATCCGGAGGATTTTTTAGCAATTCAGGCAAAAATTTACGGTACTTATCATATGCAGGATACCCGAGTTTTTTATAATCGCGAAGATGTTTGGGTTATGGCTCGTGAAATTTACGCTGAACGTGAACAGGAAGTGGTCCCATATTATGTTGTCATGCAGTTAGCTGATGAATTAGCTCCGGAATTGCTGTTGATGATTCCATTTACACCTGTAAGGCGAAACAATATGATTGCCTGGCTTGCAGCTCGCAATGATGGGGAAAACTATGGTGAGGTCGTTGTCTATCAGTTCCCTAAAGATAGCTTGACGTTAGGGCCTGCCCAAATAGATGCTACAATTGATCAAGATTCGGATATTTCGCAGTTATTGAGTCTGTGGGGTCAGCGGGGCAGTCAGGTTATCAGGGGCAATCTGTTAGTATTACCAATTAAACATTCAATTTTATATGTGGAACCACTATTTTTACAGTCTGAGCAGAGCAGCATGCCTCAGCTGCAGCGAGTAATTGTGGCTCATCAAGATGAATTAGTAATGGAGCAGTCAATTGAGCAAGCTCTACGAGTACTTTTTGGCGAGGGCAATGCGGATATAAAAACAGAAGTTCCTAAGGATGTTCAAGCTAGAGTAGAGACTGATTTAGGTGAAATTTTCTATAGTGAATTGGGGCAGAAGGCATTTGATTTATATAAAAACGCTGAACAAGCTCTGCGTGAGGGAGACTTCACAAGCTTTGGCGAGGCTTGGGAACAATTAGAATCTGTTCTAAATAGATTAATAAATGAATAATTTGTACTGCCTTTCGCATATATTTTCTGCGGAAGGGGGTATATAGCTTGTCAAGAATCCGAAGAAAAGAGAAAGACGGTCCCGGTTTGTTGTTTATACTAGTTACTTTGATTGTAGTGGCAGTTGTCGGAGCAAAGTTTTTTGGTTTTTATCCGGAAAGTCCTGAACAGGAAAGTCCCGAACCACATATTTCCTTAGAGGATGAATCGGGTAAAATACCGCCTGCCCTAATGGTACCTAAAGTTTTAGTGTTTCACAGTCATGCAACTGAAAACTACAAACCAAAAACAAGTCATCAGCATGACTCAGAGCCTGGTGATATTGTGGAAGTAGGAAAAGTGTTTGTTCAGGCTTTGTTAGAAAAGGGAGTAGCAGCTGTTCATGATCAGACTATTCATGATCGGCCCCGCTACAGTGACGCATTTATTAATTCATCTAAGATAGTAGAAAAAGCACTGGCTGAAAATTCTCAAATCCAAATGGTTTTAGACATTCACCGAGATGGATTACAGGACAAACCTGCTGGGTACACTACTATAAGGGTTAAAGGGCAGGATGCTGCTAAGATCTTATTTGTTATTGGCGACAAAGATAATGATATGCTCGAAGAAAACCTTGCTTTTGCAAAACGAATCAGCGATGCATTAGATGCTAAATATCCAGGGGTATCTCGTGGTGTTCGCGTATTTAAATCGGATTACAGTCAAGAGCTGCATCCTAACAGTGTAATGGTGGTAATAGGAGATTGGGAAGGTAATACAATTGAACAGGCATGTGCAAGTGCTTTATTATTAGCAGAGGTTATAGTACCGTTAATCAAGTAGCCGGCGAAGGTGGGTCACTTGTGACCTACCTTACTCATTTTATGTTATTTATTCATATTTTAGCAGCTTATGGGAAATAATAGATTTAGGTGCCAGGCAGTTAAGGGGTGTGCAAAATGAACCAAAGAATTCATTTTATTGGAATTGGGGGCACAGGCATGGGTCCTCTGGCAAAGGTTTTTTTGGAAATGGGTTGGCAGGTAAGTGGGTCCGATTTAAAGGCTTCTGAAACAACTCATTATTTGCAAAAATTAGGTGCAACAATATCATTGGGACATGCGGCTGAGAATATCGAGGGAGTATGTGATGTGGTTTATTCTTCTGCAATTCCATTTGACAACCCGGAATTAACTGCAGCGATAGAAAAAAACTTGAATATATATCACCGCTCGGAATTGTTAGCAAAATTACTGAATGAACGCCGAGGGATAGCCGTTGGGGGAGCTCACGGTAAAACCACAATTACATCAATGATTTCTTGGGTTTTAGATCAAGCTGGGCTGGACCCGACTATTTTAATTGGTGCGAGATTTGCTCCTTTCGGGCCTGGTGCAAAATTTGGCGGGGGTAATATTGCTGTTGCTGAAGCAGACGAATCAGATCGAAGCTTTCTTCGCTACCACCCTGAAATTGCCGTTGTCACCAGTATTGAAGCCGATCATTTAGAGAATTATAATGGTGACTTTTCCGAACTGATCAGTACTTATAAGCAGTTTTTAGAAAATGTAAAACCTAACGGAGTGGCAGTATTAGGTATTGATGATTATGAAGTACGAAAGATAACTGCTGTTTACCCAAATGCACTAACTTATGGTTTTTCAGAAGACGCTAAATGGCGTGCAGAGATAACTGAACTTAAACAAGTACAAACAAAATTTTCTTTGTTCTTTCAGGGAGAAAAGTACGGGGATTTTACACTAAAGGTACCGGGTCGGCATAATGTAAGCAATGCGTGTGCTGCGATTGTGGTGTGCGACTTTTTAGGTTTATCAGCTGAAAAAATTGGACAACATCTTGCTACATTTTCTGGTGCCCAACGCAGGTTTCAGATTATCTGCGAAAAAAAAGGTGTTACAGTTGTAGATGACTATGCTCATCATCCTACTGAAATTATCGCCACTTTAAGAGCAGTGAGGGAAGGTTGGGATCGAAGGGTTATTGCAGTTTTTCAACCACATCGGTACAGCAGGACAAAATTTTTGTTCGACGAGTTTACTAAAGCGTTCTTTGATGCAGACATCATTATCTTAACTGATATTTATGCTCCGCCGCCTGAAGAACCTATAGCAGGAGTAAGTTCGGAGGTAATGGTGAAAAGAATTAGAGCTTTAGGAAAGGAAGTTTATTTAATTAAAGATCAAAAAGAGGTTGTTCGGTTTCTGATGAAGATTGTCAGGGCTAATGATATAATTATTACGATGGGCGCAGGCCCGATTTGGAAAACAGCTAAAGAGGTTTGTCAGTTATTAGATTAATTTACTTCATATTGATTACTAACCGGATCATAAATTATCCGGTTTATTTTTCCCCTATTTCCTACCTGCATTATCCGATATTCTAATTTTGGTAAGTAAAGGTACGCTGCTCTAAGAGGTCTAATTTCGACTCTAGGTTTAGCACGTTTCATCAGTTCTGCAATTCGTATATTTTTTTGTTTAGAATCGGGCAGGCTCTGAAAGTAATCTTCTAATTGAGTGCGTTCTGCTTCTACCTGTTCGGCAGCAATAATTGCCCAGGCAGGATCAGAAAAACTCAGCTGTTCAGTAAGTTCTTCTTGCAGGCGAGTATAGGCTTGTTTATAGCTTAATTTTCGGCGATATTGAGGTTGTTTATCGGCGATAGTACCCGGTTTTAACAGATCAGCTGGAATTTCATAATTGACAACTTTTCCGTTGACTAAGTCTACTGGTATTTTCCGTAATTCTTCTCGTTTTTCGTATGCTAAGTAAGTCAAAAGGACGGTAAACCACAGGTAGGGACCGTAAACATACTTGTAATCAATTAAGTACCATCGATAACCGGGTTGTTTAATTTCGAGTCTATTAAGAATTTTACTGCGGATTGCCGGTTCATAAAAAGTATTGTGGGGAAGATAGCCTGAAGCTAGGATGGCTTGTTTTTTAATTAGACGGATTAACGCATTTAGCCGATAACTGCCATAGCTGATTAGTTCGGCACCATAGGTTTCAGCTAACTGCTTATTAAAAGTAAATTGAAAAAGTCGGCCTTTAGCACGCCAACCGTCTAATTCTTTTGCAAGTTGTTCATCTATATGAACCTGAAAAATTCCTTTGCGTATCTCTACAGGTTTTAAACTGCAGAGTTTAAAAAATTGAAATACCAAATCTTGAATTTGTTTCATAACATTCTCCTTAGAAAATATTCCATGTTTGCTTTTTAATTTCTTCACGAGCTTCTAGTATAATATTTCCAAGGTTTTCTAATTCTTGATGAATTTTTTCTTTGGAATCCTGCCTGATAAAGATGTTCATTAATTGGCTTTCAAATGACTTATCTAGTTTTAGGTGCAGCAGAATGGCATCTAATTCTCCCAATACCATCTGAAACATATTAATCTTTTCGTGCAGCAGAAACATAATGTGTTCTTCAATGGTATTCTTAGTGACCAAATTATAAATATTGACATCTTTAGTCTGCCCTAATCGATGAATTCGACCGATACGCTGTTCCAATCGCATGGGATTCCAGGGAAGGTCATAGTTGATTACATGGTTACAGAATTGAAAATTCAGTCCTTCTCCGCCTGATTCAGTGCTTACTAGAATACCACCGTCTTTTTGAAACAGATAACGAACCCATTCTTTGCGTCCCCGTGATAGGCTGCCGTCAAAAGCAAGAGTTTTGAAATTGGTTCGTTCTAATCGATATCGTATGTATTCTTGCGATGCTTTGTATTCTGTAAAAATAATGATGCGGTCATTAATCTTTGCTGCTAGCTTTTCTACAATGTCGCATTTGCTGTTCTGTTTTACATTTACAGCTTCACTAATCAGTTTCACAATATCAGATTCATCGCCCAAATTATATTTTTGTGCCATTTTTTCTAAAGTCAATCCGGCAGCGTAAAAGCTGCTGCATACTTCTCTCTGCAGTGTTATTAATGGTAAAATATTAGTCTGGAAGGGCAGGGCTTTACTTGATTTTCTAATTAGATTCGTAATTTGATTATAAAGTCTTTTTTCAGCATCCGAAAGATGCACAAGAATGGGGAAGACATTTCTTTTTGTAAATTCTACCGTGCCTTCACCACGGCGGTTGCGAATAATTACTCCGGAAAGCAGCTGCCGTAGACTCTCAGGATTTTTAGGGGTTCGCATATCAATCATAAATTTCTTTTTAAATGAACGATAACTGCCTAACTGTCCTGGTTTAAGCAGAGTAATCAAGTTGTAGAGTTCTTTAAGGTTATTCTGGATGGGAGTTGCTGTAAGCATTAAGCAATACTTTTTTTGTAAGGAATTAACTAATTTAAAAGCAGCAGTAGAACTGTTTTTTAGTTTATGTGCTTCGTCAATTATTAGCATATCATAAGGAATATTCTGGATTATTTTGGCGTGAGGTTCTCTTTTAGCAGTGTCTATAGAAGCAATTAAAATATCAGCATGTTCCCAATCCCACTGGCTTTTTTGAATTCCGGCTTGGATATCAAATTTTTCGTATAGCTCTTGGTACCACTGCCAGCAGAGCGAAGCTGGCGTTAAAATTAAAACATTTTTAACCAATCCCCGCAGCATATATTCTTTGAGAATAATTCCTGCTTCAATTGTTTTTCCTAACCCAACTTCATCTGCTAAAATTGCCAGTCCTTGAAATTCTTGTAACACTTTTTCTGCTGTTTTGATCTGATGGGGGTAAGGTATTACACCTACTTGTTTCCATCTTTCAGCCAAATGTTCAGTACAGAGTAAGTTGGTAAATCCATGGGTTAGTGAAAGTAAATCTGCAATTTGAGCCAAGCGATGCCAATTAAGATCATCATAATTTCTCTTTCGTATTTGACGGATAATGTTTCGAAAACCAGAAAGGGAATATTTCACTGAAAAATGTTTCAGTGAAATAGGTTCAAGGAAGATTTCTTCTTTATCATCTTTTGAGTCCGTATAGTTAAACAGCGGTACGTTAATCTGTAATGGATCAAGCAATGAGTATCCTCCTTGGTTTAGTCTAATAGTAGTGTTGCCGAATTTGTTTTTGCTTATCCATTGGAAAAATAAAAATCATCCTATTTATCTTGGTAAACAAAAAAGATATTTAGGATGATTTTTATTTTAGTTAAAAAGCAGAGTTTGTTTTAACTGTTTGAATGAATTAACCAAGCTTAAGTCAATTATTTTCCCGTCAACTTCTATGCTTAAACCTCCCCAAATACGTGGGTCAATAGTGGTTTCTACATCAATTTTTTTACGAGTCAGAGCTGCTAAACGCTGTTGAATTTCTTCAACGGTTTCTTCATCGAGTTGGACTGCAGAACGAATATAAGCTACAGTCATATTCCGCTTTTGATTCAGGATCTTGGTAAACTCCCGAGAAATAAATTCTAACAAAACCGCACGATTTTTTTCAAAAACCAGCAGTAAAAAGGGTTCTAGCGGTGTACCTAGATCTAAAGAACGGACTAATTTGTGCTTCATCGACAGTGTAGTCTGTGGATGAAGTAAAAAATTTTGTATTTCTGGTTCTAAAAAGGATGTGCTGACTTGATCTAACAGCTGACTGATTTTAGTTAAGTCATCTTCTGCAGTAACCTGGTAAAGAGCTTGTGCGTATCGAACTGCTACATTGATATCACTCATTGCCATTCACCTGTTTCTTGCTGCTCTAAAGTATTCAATGCATCATCAATCAGTTTCTGATGTTTAGCTTGGTCAAGGGAATCTTGGATAATCTTAGCTGAAATAGTTATGGCAAGATCTGCAACTTCATCTTTTAGAGATTCTTTAAGTTGGGCCCGTTCCAATGTAAGTTCTTCTTTTGTTCGTTTATAAATCAAATCCGCTTCTTTTTTGGCTTCTGCTACCATTTCAGTTTGAATTTCTTCACCACGACGAACTGCCTGATCTAAATATTCTTTTGCTTTTTGTTTACTTTGTTTTAGTTCAGCCTCTAATTGATTATGCAGTTTAGCGGCGGCTTCATTCTGTTCGTTTGCAGATTTAATTTGTTGTTCAATACTGCGAGTACGCTCATCTAAAAAGCTGCGTACCGGTTTATAGAGCAATCTTGTTAGGATAATAAGGAGCAAAATAAAGTTAACGGTTGACGCTAACATAGTGCTTGTGTCAAACAATATCCTCACCCTTTTAATATGAATCTGGTTTGTCTACTTAAACAGCAGCTAACAATAGGGTACAGTTTAGTTGACTGCACCCTATAATTGCTAGCCAAGCAGTTCCATTAGTTTGTTAAATAAAGGTACTGCAATAGTAAAAATTAGTAACAATGATACAGCCAATGAATAAACACCTGTGGATTCGGAGATGACTTGACCAAGAATCATCGTAGTTCTAAGAGTGTCCGAAGCTTCAGGATTTCTTGCCATTCCTTCAACTGCTTTACCTGCTACATATCCCTCAGCAATAGCTACTCCGGCTCCTGCTAATAAAGCAATACCTGAACCTATTGCAATGGCAGCAATAATTATTGCAATCTCTAGCATTAATCTCCCTCCTTTCTTGGCCTACTCTAAACGAATTTGGATATAGGTAAGTGCCAATAATGTAAAAACAAAGGCTTGAATAGCTCCCATAAATACTCCAAACCACAGCATAATCGGAATTGGGACTACATATGGAACAAACATATAGAGTATGTTTAAAATTACTGCCCCACCAAAAATATTTCCGTAAAGCCTGAATGAGTGAGACAACACTTTAGATAACTCACCAATAACATTTAAAGGAAACATAATCCAGTAAGGACTAAAATATCCTTTAATATAAGCACCCAAACCTTTCACTTTTATTTCATTAACGTGTGCTACTATTAATACAATCAATGCCAATGTAAATGTAACACTAAGATCTTGTGTAGGTGATTCACAACCAGGAACAAGTCCTATTATGTTTGCAGTAAAGACGAATAACGCAACAGTTATAATAAAAGGAGTATAGACTCTGCCGTTTTCTCCTAAATGTTTGACAACTAATGAGTCAATACCATCGACGATTAGTTCTACGATATGCTGTGTGCCTGTAGGAATAGTTTTTAAATTACGAGTAAAAACGAAACTGGCAACAGCCAAAATCAGCAGGATAATCCAGGTAAAAAAAATAGATTGAGTGATGGGTATTGAAAAAACAGTAAACAGTACTTCTGGTTGCATTTTAGTCTCTCCTTAGTTTCTCTTTTGTAACAAAACAAAAGTAACAGTGATGAATTTAGGTAATAGCAATCCGATTAAAGTTGCAGCAAAATTAGTATAAGGGTTGACAATACCCACTGTCAGAGTAATTGCGTACATTCCATAACGTTTAAAATAGTTTCTTAACGCTTGTTTTTTCACATTAGAAACGGAGCTACTTGTTAATTTGTATACATCTAGCGTTAAGATACGAAAAATAAACGCACCCATAAGGCCGCCAAGAATAATTCCAAGAGCAAATTGATAATATGCAGGGAGAATTAAAATTAATAATCCTCCTATGAGAATTGGTGTTATAATAGCGGCTGAATAAATAGTTTTTTCAAGAGGTTGTTTCATTTGTCCCAATCATCCAAGGATATTTTAATCAAAATTTGATAAGCGGTCCAAAGACCCGATGCGACACCAAGGAAAATAAAAATCAGTGTCAAAATAATAGTTGTACCAAATAATTTGTCAAGATATAATCCAATCAGAGTGCAAATTGCCACTGATAATATAATTGTTAATGCTATCTGGGTAAACAAACCTAAATATTTCCAAGGATTTTGGCTCATTGTTTTACCCCTTGCTTATATTCTATCTAATAACTGCTGCATAATCAATTCCACAGAATACCATTATTTCCTTCTTTTTTTAGATAGATATTTGCTTAATTGAGGTTTAATGAGGAGGAAAACAACTATCAAAAATAGAAACTCACAAATAGATTATAATTAAGTATGTGAGGAAATCTAGAAATGTCGAAAACTGTTGGAATAATATCCTTGGGCTGTGCCAAAAACTTAGTTGACACTGAAATTGCCCTCGGATATCTGCATGAAGCCGGTTATACAATTGTTACAGAGCCAAAATTAGCACAGATTTTGATTGTAAACACCTGCGGATTTATTGATCCGGCTAAAGAGGAGTCGATTAATTGTATACTAGAGATGGCAGAGTATAAAAATATAGGCGTGTGCCGCTGCTTAATTGTGATGGGTTGTCTGTCAACTCGTTACAGGGATGAATTGTGGAACGAGATTCCTGAAATAGACGGGTTATTGGGGATATCAGAAATGGCACTTATCCCTAAAATTATTGCTAAAATCCTATCTGGCCAACGGGTTTACTGTTTTAGAGATCAGTATTTTTCTTATGATGATCCTCAAATACCGAGAATAATTTCAACCGGAAGACACAGTGCATATCTAAAAATTGCCGAAGGCTGTAATCACCGCTGTGCTTTTTGTATTATACCCAAAATCCGGGGACCGTATCGTTCGCGAAAATTTGAGGCTGTAATTGCTGAAGCAGAAAAACTTGCTGTCAGTGGTGTTAAAGAGCTTAATGTAATAGCACAAGATACAACTAAGTACGGTACTGATTTAGAAAATAATTATTCCTTAGTAGATTTATTAACGGAATTAGTTAAAATTGATATACCTTGGATTCGTCTTTTATATGCTTATCCTGCTTTTTTTCCAGACGAAATAATTGATTTAATGGCTCGGCATGACAATTTGATCAGTTATATTGACTTGCCGCTGCAGCATGCGTCCGCATCGATACTGCGGCGGATGAGGCGTCCGGGTAGTTATGAGAGCAGCTTGGCGTTAATTAAGAAAATTCGCAGCCGAATACCTGATGCAGCAGTGAGAAGTTCATTTATTGTTGGTTTTCCTGGAGAAACCAAGGAGGATTTTAATCTACTATTGGATTTTCTAGCTGAAGCCAAACTGCAGCACTGCGGTATATTTCAATTTTCTGCTGAGGAAGGTACTGCTGCGTATTCTATGCCGGAACAGATCAGTGATGAGATTAAAAATCAGCGTTATGATCAAGCCATGTTACTGCAGCAGCAGATTTCTTTTGCCCATCAGCAAAAGCTAATCGGCCGTAAGTTAGAAGTTTTAATTGAAGGTCGCTCGGATGAAAGTGAATTAGTGATTGTCGGCAGGCACCGCCATCAAGCACCTGATGTCGATGGTCTAGTATATATAGGTAACAAGCAGGCAAACATAGGAGATTTAGTTAATGTTAAGATAATTCAAGCTCATCCATATGATTTGGTTGGAGAGATTATAGAAGGGGATGTCAAGTAAATGGGGTTGGCTAATTGGATCACAATGTTCCGGATTTTTATTGTACCAATATTTATGGCTTTTGTCTTAAGTGGAGATCCATACGGCAGTTTTCTGGCAGCTATCGTATTTGGGATTGCCGCAATCACTGATGGGTTAGACGGATATGTTGCGAGAAAGCGCAAACAGGTTACTAAGTTTGGAAAATTGATTGATCCGGTGGCTGATAAGCTGCTGATCAGTTCTGCTTTAATCAGTTTAGTAGAGCTAGATCAGATTAGTGCCTGGATTGCAGTAATAATTATTGGCCGAGAGTTTGCAGTATCTGGTCTGAGAATTTTAGCTGCTGCAGAAGGTGTAGTTATTGCTGCAACTATTTGGGGGAAAATTAAAACACTTACCCAGATAATCGCCATATTATTTATGCTGCTAGACGTGAAAGGTGCGATGGTTATTATGTGGTTAGCAGTTGTGGCAACAATAGTATCTGGTGTGGATTACTTTGTTAATGCTCAGGAACTACTGAAGAAGAAAGCTTGAGTTAAAAATATGAGGATGTATGTTCCTCGATATTTTATTGTCAAAATACCTGACTGATATAAGTCAGGCTTTAATGAGAGAGGGTGATGTTCTTGGAATTAGGAGGTTTCCGGATTAAAATTGTACTACTGGTTTTTATTATAACTTTGTCTCTTGCACTTGGAGTTCAGTATCTCAGTTATCAGAAGCGAGTGATTGAACCTATTATAAGGGTGTTTTCGGAAATAGACGGAGTAATTCAAATTGAAACGGAGAGACAGCATTCTGGTATAAAATTGATTATCGCTCTTGGAGATTGCGCCAGATTTGATCAAGTAATGCATAATATCCTATCTGCAGCTGAAAGATTTGATTCACTTTTAAAAATTGAGATTAAAGATGCTGGAAACAGCAGGTTAGAACAGATTTATCATGAAATGCACTACGCAATTGAACAGGCTGTAGTAATAGGCGATTTTAGAGAAATGGCTGTGGTGATTGAAGAGATTGCCCAACAGAATAACATTAAGTATCGAATTACAATTGATAGAGAATATGTTTATCTTCAATTACATGAAGCCGATAATTATTTATATCAGTTAATATGCCGTCACAATCAACCGATTGCAGTACGTTTTGAACGATAGAGGGGGGCATTAAATGAAATTGATATTTAAAGAAGTTGTACTAGGTCTGTTTTTAGCTATTATTGTTTTTTTAGCACTTCAGGGTTTTGATATTACTCCTATTATTTTATTGGGTGCTGCGATATTTATGATAAAAGTTTTATTAGGCAGTGGTATTCACAGTCGTCGTTTTGATGTTACAAACAACAGATATGCTTCTTTATCTTGTATTCCTAATATAGTTTTTGATGATATCGGTGGGCAAGAAGCTGCAAAACGGGAATTCATTGAGGCCCTAGATTTTATTCATTTAGATAAAAAAATAAGGGATTTAGGAATTAGGCCTTTAAAAGGAATTCTCTTGGTAGGTCCTCCTGGAACAGGTAAAACTTTAATGGCTAAAGCAGCGGCAAATTACACAGATTCGGTGTTTATCGCAGCTTCAGGCTCTCAATTTGTTGAAATGTATGCAGGAGTAGGGGCTCAAAGAGTACGTCAGCTTTTCAAAAAAGTATATGCAGATGCAGAAAAGGCAGGAAAAAATACAGGGATAGTTTTTATTGACGAAATTGACACTTTAGGTGCCAGGCGCGGAAAGAATTTAAGTCATATGGAATATGATCAAACATTAAATGAATTGCTGACTCAGATAGATGGTATAAAAGTCAATCAAAAAATTCGCGTATTAGTCGTTGCAGCCACTAACCGGGCAGATTTACTGGATCCGGCACTAATACGTCCCGGCCGTTTTGATCGAATAGTCCAAGTTGAGCTGCCTGATAAAGACGGCAGACTCCATATTCTTAAAATACATGCACAGGGTAAGCCATTAGCAGATGATGTAAATTTAGACCAGATTGCTAAAGAAACATTTGGATTTTCTGGTGCTCATCTGGAAAGCGTGATGAATGAGGCTGCTATACAAGCTTTGAGAGCCGGGGAGAAGAAAATTACTCAAAATAATTTACGTGAAGCGTTAGAAAAGGTTATGTTAGGTGAAAAACTCGATCGTAAGCCCAGTATGAGAGAAAAGATTATCATTGCTTACCATGAATCTGGACACGCAATGCTGAGTGAAAAGGTGCAGACAGGTTCGGTTTCTGCAATTACCATTACATCAAGAGGAAATGCATTAGGATATATTCGGCGGCATCCGGAAGAAGATCAATATCTTTACACAAAAAGTGAATTACTGGATCAAATACAAATTTGTATGGCAGGGGCTACTGCAGAAGAAATAATATTTGGTCAGCGTTCAACCGGCGCAATTGGAGACATTAAGCAGGCGATAAACATTGCTAAACAGCTCATATTTGCTGGATTAAGCAGTCTTGGAGTGGTAGATGACGATTTGTCTGGAAGCATATTGTCCCAAGAGATTTCCAGGATTATTAAAGAACAGGAAGAGAAGGTAAGGGAATATTTAAGCTCATTTGAAGATAGATTACGCATAATTGCTCAGGAATTGTTGGACAGAGAGAAGTTATCTGGGACAGAGTTTCGTAAAATATTAGGTAAAACCGCATAAACGAATCCCAAACAGCCTCTGTTAAACAGAGGCTGCTTTATGCTATAATCAAATTGTTTGGAACACATAGTTATATATTTTGGCATAAACTTCTATTGAGGTGAAAATACCAATATGGAAGTTATAGCAAATGAGCATTTGGAGTCAGAAAAGGTTTATTTGGATCATGCTGCAGCAACTCCAGTTGATCCGCAGGTTGTTTCTGTTATGTGTCACTGGCTGACAGATGGCTATGGCAATCCATCAAGTTCCCATTCACTAGGGAGATTGAGCCGCAATGCCATTCAAAGAGCCAGACATCAGGTAGCAGAGTTAATCGGTGCTTTGGACAGTGAAATAATTTTTACCAGCAGTGGTACGGAGTCGGATAATATGGCCTTGTGTGGGGTGTTAGCCGCTGCACCAAAATCTAGAAAAAGATTAATTACTTCTGCTATTGAACATTCTGCAATTTTAAGCAACATTAACCGGCTGGAAAGCGCTGGATATAAAGTCACTTTATTACCAGTAGATAATTTGGGTAGAGTGGCTTGCAAAGACTTAGAACAAGCATTAGATAACGATGTTTCTTTGGTAAGTATCATGTATGCAAATAATGAAGTAGGTACTATTCAAGATATTAAAAGGCATGTCGATATAGTAAAACCTTATAAAGCTCTATTTCATACTGATGCTGTTCAAGCTGTGGGATTATTACCCATAGACGTTAATGAACTCGGAGTTGATCTTTTATCTCTTTCCGCTCATAAGATTTACGGACCTAAAGGTATGGGCGCATTATATATTCGAGAAGGAGTCTTAATTAAACCTCTATTGGTAGGGGGAGGCCAAGAGTTTAATCTGCGGGCAGGAACAGAAAACGTTCCGGCAATAGTTGGATTAGGTGAAGCAGCCGAATTAGCCCGACAGCGATTGAAATATGTTGATAGATTGAAAAAATTGCGCGACTATTTACAGCAGGAATTGAACCGGATTCCCGGTATTATATTTTATGGTGATCCGGACAACAAATTACCCAACCACTGCTGCTTTAGCATAAGCGGCTATAAAGGAGCTAATTTAGTAGCAGCACTGGACTTAATAGGTTTTTATTGCTCAAGTGGGTCTGCTTGTCATGGGCTTAAGCCTTCACATGTGTTACAAGCCATGGGAGTTGCACAAGACCATTATAATCAGGCAATAAGAGTTACACTAGGGTGGAGTAATACTATAGAACAAATTCAGCGATTTTCAGCTGTCATTCAGGATTTAATTGCCGATTAATGAAAGCAGCAGTGCAGTTATTCCTGCAGCCATAATCGGTCCGACGGATACACCTCCGAAAAAGGCGACTGATATTACCACACCTAGAAGTATCCCGGGCATTATTTCTGGTTTATTACTTATAAATTGAACTCCTTGGGCATTTAAGTAAGCTCCGAGTAATCCGCCAATGATGGAGAAAAGACCTGCAGTAGAGCTGAATGTCTTAAACATATCTTGAATTGTAACTCTGCCTGTAGCAAAAGGTATTAATAATGCGATTGACAAAAATAAGATACCGGCTTCTATACCTCGTCTTTCCAGCAGAGAATAGAACTGATGAAGATTCATTAAGTCGAGGATAAGGACAACTCCGGCAGCGGCTGCCAACAGATTGTTCTTTGTAAATATACTAATAATTAGAATTATTAATAATGGCCAAGTGTTATTCAAAAGAGATTCCCCCTTAATTGTCCGTTTAATAGTTATTCGATCAGAGCATTTTTCATTCATGAAGGAGGAGATAGTAATCAATAATTTTTATGCTAAAATTGGACAAAACCAAGTATTATTAACTGCAATTATTGCATGGGCCATAGCTCAGATAGTTAAAACAGCCGTTGCTGCCTTAAAAGAAAAAAGAATTAATTTTCGCAGATTGGTAGAAACAGGAGGTATGCCCAGTTCGCATTCAACTTTTGTATCTTCATTGGCTACGGGGATAGGAGTAGTTGAAGGCTGGGATACGACAATGTTTGCTTTAGCAGCTGTCTTTGCCCTAATTGTAATGTATGATGCTGCTGGTGTAAGAAGAGCGGCAGGTCGACAAGCACGAGTATTGAATATAATAGTGGCGGATATTAACAAGAAGGATTTTAAACCTGAGAGACTGAAGGAGTTACTAGGTCATACCCCCGTTGAGGTTTTTATAGGTGCTTTGTTTGGTATTCTTTTTACACTACATAGATTTATGTAGATTATGGTAACTTGGGGACCTGAAGAGTTTTCAGGTCCCTGTGCTTCAATCTAAACTTACAATAACCGGTTGGGCCCGATAACCTGTTACTTTTGCAGAAAATGAGGCTACCGTGTAATTTATTATTGCTGGCAGCTCTTCTAAATCAGTAAGGTCATGTGTAAATTCAGTTATACTGGCATCTACATGAGTTATTAGTTCGAATGGCTCAAATGGGGATATCTGCCAATAGATGTTGTGCCCGACTAGTGATTCAAAGGAGTTAATATCCCATGTTATACATACTCTGTTTTCACTGTAAAGTGCTGTTAGATTCGTTGGTGCCGGGGGAACCATAAATATATCTACTGATATATATAGATCCTGCATAAACGGACTCCAAACCAGAGTTTGTTCACTCAAAGGTTCAATATGAATTGTCTGCCAAATTCCTGGATCAATTTTATCACCTACGCGAAATGATTCGGTGAATAATTCTACCTTAAAATCATAACTACCCGGTGGAATACTGTACTGTGCTTTCAAGGGTTCTTGCGGTGTGTCTCGTATTATTTCTTTGATTTCATCGTTGAAATGAACTCTAGCACGCAGAACTTGCTCTGCTTGAGGGAAATTGTCTATCTCTATGATTACTTGTACCAATCCTTCGGCAGGACTCAATTGGAAATTAATAAAAACTGGTTTGTCAGGATAGATAGTGATATCTTTCAATGAATCTTGGTAATTTACAATATCGTTATCATCCACTAGATACATAGAGATATTCCAGGTACCTACGGGGATTTTTATTTCTGATGAAAAATCGGTACCGACAACTTCTATAGTTTGAGATAATTCATGTTTACCTCGAGAGAATATAATATGGGCGGTCCAATTGCTTTCTATTCGTTCTGGGATACCGGTAGTGGTGACTGTTATAGTGCCGAGATCTTTAGGAGTAATCAGTGAGCTGGATATGCAGCCTGATAAAAACAGCGCTGCAAGCCATATTATACAACTAAATAGACACAAGCGAGTTTGTCTTATCAAATCAGAACCTCCTCAGACTCTCCCTTGGTAACCGAATTATAGCACAAATCTGAAAATTTGTAAATAGGAAGGTGAATAATTTTGAAAGCAGAAATTGTAATGATTGGAACAGAATTATTGTTAGGAAATACAGTGGACACTAATGCTGTATTTATTGCGGAAGAATTGGCGAAATTGGGAATCGATATTTATTATAAATCCACTGTCGGTGATAATTGGCTGCGAATGATTGAAGTTTTATCTCAAGCTCTCAGTAGATCCGATTTAGTGATCACCAGCGGTGGGCTTGGTCCGACTACTGATGATCTAACAAGAGAAGCAGTTGCGGCCTTAGTTAATCGCAAACTTAAGCTTAATCAGACTGCACTTAAAGATATTCAGATGTATTTTAGCAGAACGAATCGGACTATGAGTGCTAATAACAAAAAACAGGCGTATATACCTGATGGCGCTGTCGGTATTAAGAACAAATGGGGAACTGCACCCGGAATATTATTGGAAATGCCGCATAACAAACTGATTATTTCACTACCAGGTGTTCCTAGGGAACTAAAAGGGATGTTTCATGAGAGCGTAGTTCCTTTTTTGCAAGCAAAGATTCAAAAAAGTTGTTTGTTGTCCCGTACTCTCAAGTTTGTTGGAATCGGCGAATCGCATTTAGTAGAAATTATTAATGATGTAATTATTAACCAAACAAATCCTACTGTTGCTCCTTATGCTTCACTAGGTGAAGTTAAAGTTCGCATTACCGCAAAAGCAGAATCTGAAAGTAAAGCTCAGGCGTTGATTCAGCCTGTAGAAGAACAGCTTAAACTTCTTTTGGAACCATATTTTTATGGTGTTGATCAAGATACACTTGAAGGAGTAATCGGTGCAAGACTTAAAACAAGAAACGAGACATTAGCTTGTGCTGAATCCTGCACCGGAGGTTTAATTGCTCATCGGATCACAAATATACCCGGCAGTTCAGATTATTTCGAACGGGGTTATATTACATACAGCAATAAAGCAAAAGTAGAAATATTAGGCGTTGATTCGGATTTAATAAAATCTGTGGGTGCGGTCAGTAAAGAGGTAGCAATTGCAATGGCAGTCGGTGCACAGAAAACAGCTAATACAACTTGGGGTTTAGCAGTGACGGGAATAGCTGGCCCGAGTGGTGCAACCGAGGAAAAACCAGTTGGATTAGTACACATAGCAGTTGCTCGAAACGGTCATACTAAATCTAAGGTGTATAATTTTAGCGGAAATAGAGAAGAAATAAAATTCCGCGCTTCTCAAGAAGCACTGAATTTATTGCGTCAATCTATAGAGTAGTTGATTTTCGGAGGTCTTTAGTATGGCTTTCAGATCCGAAGACTATACGGCCAGGCAAGTGGTTTATCAGCGTCGGAAGAAACATTTACCGACTCTTTTTGCTGTATTAGGAGCTATTGTGCTGATTAATTTAGTCGGGACAATCAGTTTTCAAATTGCTCCTATTGAGTTGTCTGTTACTGCGAGTATTGGTATACCCGGTTACACTCGATTAACAATACCTCCTATAGGCAGTATAAGTGCGTCGACTCACCGCCAGCCGGTTAAGATAACAGTTGCCTTACAAAACATTGATTTAGAAGGCCTCAAAGATTTGGTCTCTGAGGCAGAAACCGATGCACAAACCATATTAATCAGTCATTTTAGCAGTAGAATTAAAAAGACTGTTGTTTTATTACTGCTAAAATATATGGGTATTGCAGGTATCGGTGGAATGCTGGGGGTACTGATTTTAGGCAAAAGATCGCAGCGGGATTTATTTACTGGCTTTATGATCGGCAGTATATTATTGGGTGTGTTAATTGGTACTATATACTTCAGTTTTAATGTCCAAGCCTTTCAACATCCTAAATATCAGGGGATTATTGAAGCTGCTCCATGGATGATAAATTTAATTGAAGAAAGTATTGTAAAGGTAGGGGAATTAGGTGAATTGATTCGAAGTTTGGCTGACAACTTATATTCAGTTTTTAATCAAATAGAAAACTTAAAAGGTGTCGGGATTTTAACCGCTGATCTAATGGTATTACATGTATCGGATATTCATAATCATCCTGTTGCTTATGATTTTGTTCGACAGGTTATACAGAGCTTTCCTATTGATTTAGTTATTGATACCGGTGATCTTACTGATTTGGGCAGTCCTTTGGAGGCAGATATTGTAAAGCAAATTGAGCAGTTAGGTGTAACTTATGTTTTTATTTCAGGTAATCATGATACTCCTGATGTCATTGAGCGTTTAGAGCAAACCGAAAATGTAATTCTCATTGACACTGATTTAAAACACATTTTGGGACTAAGCATAGCCGGAATAGATGATCCGTCAGCAGATAGTTATTCGTCTAGGACTGCTCCTACTGAAGAACTAATTGAGTTGGCTGGAGAGATCAATGACAAATACCGAAATGAACAGCCACCGGATATATTTTGCGTTCATAATCATCGGATTGCATCACTGCTTGAGCCGGGGATATTTCCTATAGTTTTATACGGACATAATCATATTCAGTCCTTTGATCAAGTTGACGATACGGTGTACATAAATGCAGGAACTACCGGTGCAGCCGGCATTAGAGGATTACAGAGTAAAGAACCGGTTCCATTCAGTTTATCAATCCTTTATTTTTTATCTGACGTGGAGCAAAACACATATCATCTTACAGCTGTTGACAGTATGCAAGTTCAAGGATTAGAAGTCAGTTTTTCTTTGGAACGAACTTTCATTTCACAAAAGGGAAGGAATCAGATGGAAAATGTCGAAGATTTTAATCAAATATTTGACTAGTATAAGGTGTGACTGCTGATTTCTCGGAAGAAATCACTGGCCCCTCTTAGTTTTTGCCAGTTGTTTTCCTCCTTTTTATTTGCTGCAGGGGCGAACAAAGGTTTCTAATATTTTGTATAGGGAGTGAGAAACAGATTATGAATGATGAGCGAGCAAGGGCGTTAAATACTGCAATATCTCAGATTGAAAAGCAGTTTGGTAAGGGTTCTATTATGAAACTTGGTGAATCTTCGCTAAAACTAAACGTCGATGTGATACCAACGGGTTCTTTGGCTTTGGATATTGCTCTTGGTATAGGGGGAATCCCTAGAGGAAGGGTTATTGAAATATATGGTCCGGAGAGTTCCGGAAAAACTACATTAGCATTGCATATTATGGCTGAGGCACAAAAAGCGGGCGGTGTTGCCGCTATGATTGATGTGGAACATGCTCTTGATCCGATATATGCCAGGAAACTCGGAGTTGATATTGATAATCTATTAATATCACAGCCTGATCATGCGGAACAAGCTTTAGAAATAGCTGAACATTTGGTTCGCAGTGGTGCTGTTGATGTAGTAGTAATTGATTCGGTAGCGGCATTAGTTCCCAGGGCTGAGATTGAAGGAGAAATGGGAGATGCTCATGTCGGATTGCAGGCACGATTAATGTCGCAAGCTTTGAGAAAGCTGGCAGGAGCTATCAGTAAATCACAGGCTACAGTAATATTTACCAATCAACTGCGTGAAAAAGTAGGTATCATGTTTGGGAATCCGGAGGTTACTCCTGGCGGAAGAGCTTTAAAATTTTATGCATCTGTAAGACTCGATATTCGTAGAATTGAAACATTAAAACACAATAATGAAATGGTTGGAAATCGGACAAGAGTCAGGGTTCTAAAAAATAAGTTAGCTCCGCCGTTTAAGGAAGCCGAATTTGATATTATGTATGGCGAGGGTATTTCCCGCGAGGGAAGTCTTATAGACATGGCATCAGATTTAGATATTATCAATAAAAGTGGCGCTTGGTACTCTTACGGTGAAATAAGATTAGGTCAGGGACGTGAGAATGCAAAGGATTTTCTGCGGCAAAACCCTGAGTTGACTGAAGAAATTGAGCATAAGGTTAAGGAAAAATGTGGATTGATTAAGGCTGACAACAAGAATGAAAAAGCAACCGAAAAGAAAAAATCCTAAAAATAAAGCTTTACGTCTATTAACAGTGAGAAATCTTACTTGTGAGGAATTAACTGAGAAACTTCGCAGAGACGGTTTTACATCAAAGGAGATTGAGCCGGTAATTCAATGGTTGAAAGAACTCGGTTATTTGGATGATAAGAAGACAGCAGCGTCTTGGGTGGACTATCGTAATCGGTATCGACCGACAGGGATATATGGGTTAAAATATGAGCTACGTAAAAAGGGAGTAGCTTCGGATATCATTGACGATGTAGTTAATTCATCAGAACAGGATTATAAACTTGCTCTGAAGTTAGCTTCAGATAGACTCAAAACACTAAACAGATTGCCTGTAAAAAAACAGTATCAGCGGATTGGCGGATTACTATCCAGACGTGGTTTTAGCTGGGATGTAATTAGAAGTGTTTTGGATGTTTTATTTGGCTCGTCTCTTGACAGTGATCTATAAAAGGTCTACAATTAATTAGAACGTATTTTTTATTAAATGAGGTCTAAGATATATAGTTGTTGGTTGTTAAACCGACTAATGAGGCCGAGTTTTATACTCGGCTTTATCTAATCTTGGCATTCACAGGAGGTGAACGATATAGAACTATTTGTAGAAATTATCAAGTATGCCGTAATTGCTTTAATTGCAGCGGCGTTAGGATATTTAATCCGTAAGACTATTGCAGAGGCAAAGATTTCATCAGCAGAAGAAGAAGCTAAACGTATTGTTGCAGACGCAGAAAAAGAAGCAGAAGCAATAAAACGAGAAGCAATTATTGAAGCTAAAGATGAAATATTTAAAATGCGCAATGACGTAGAGCGAGAAAATCGTGAGAGAAGATCTGAATTACATCAGATGGAACGCCGTTTGATGCAAAAAGAAGAAGCTCTTGATCGCAAAAGTGGTTCTTTAGAGCGAAAAGATGAGAGCCTGCAGCATAAACAGAAAGAAATTGAGCATACACAGCAAGAGATCAATGAAATATTAGAGAATCAGCGTAAAGAGTTAGAACGGCTGTCAGGTTTAACTGCAGAAGACGCAAGAACAATAATACTACAGCAAGTTGAAGACGATGTAAAACACGAAACTGCAATAATGATTAAGGACATTGAAAACCAGGCAAAGGAAGAAGCCGAAAAACGAGCTCGCAATATAATATCATTGGCAATTCAAAGAAATGCAGCGGATCATGTTGCGGAAACTACAGTATCTGTTGTCAATTTGCCGAATGATGAAATGAAGGGTAGAATAATTGGACGTGAAGGTCGAAATATCAGGGCACTTGAGACTCTGACAGGTATTGATCTAATAATTGATGATACACCTGAAGCGGTTATTCTCTCTGGTTTTGACCCAATTCGGCGTGAGATTGCCCGAGTAGCTCTGGAGAAACTGATTGTTGATGGACGTATCCATCCTGCTCGTATCGAAGAAATGGTAGAAAAAGCACGCAAAGAAGTAGAAGCAGTAATTCGCGATGCAGGTGAACAAGCAACATTTGATGCTGATGTTCATGGTTTACATCCTGAAATTATCAAGTATTTAGGACGGTTGCGCTTTAGGACAAGTTATGGGCAAAATGTACTAAATCATTCGATTGAAGTTGCAAACCTTGCAAGTATTATGGCTGCAGAACTTGGTGCTGATGCCCGTTTGGCACGGCGTGCCGGTTTACTTCATGATATTGGTAAAGCAATAGATCATGAAGTCGAAGGAACGCATGTTGAAATTGGTATTGATCTGCTTAAAAGATTTAAAGAAAACAATGATGTAATTCATGCCATGTCTTGTCATCATGGAGATTATGAACCTGAAACCATTGAGGCAGTTTTAGTATCCGCTGCAGATGCTATTTCTGCTGCTCGTCCCGGTGCAAGACGCGAAACGCTTGAAACATATATTAAACGTCTGCAGAGACTTGAAGAAATAGCTAATGATTTTGATGGAGTCGAAAAGTCTTTTGCAATTCAAGCGGGTAGAGAAATTCGGATTATTGTAAGACCAGATCGGGTAAGCGACGTATATTCTGCAAAAATTGCACGGGATATTGTTAAACGAATTGAAAGCGAATTAGAATATCCCGGTCAAATTAAGGTTACGGTTATTCGTGAAACTCGTGCTGTTGAATATGCTAAATAAGCCGGGCTATATCCTGGCTTTATTTTTCTTAAAGTTAGGTGCCGATATTATTAGTTAGGAGGATTTTCTTGCGAATACTATTACTCGGTGACATATATGGACGTCCCGGCCGGGAAATGGTGAGAGAATACTTGCCGGAAATAACAACTTTATATAGCCCTAATTTCATTGTTGCCAACGGCGAAAATTCTGCCGGTGGCTTTGGAATTACAGAGAAAGTAGCGGAAGAATTATTTGGTATGGGTGTAAATGTGATTACCAGCGGTAATCACATTTGGGACAAAAAGGAAGTTTATTCGTATCTTGATCAAGAGATGCGGCTTTTGCGTCCTGCTAACTATCCTCCACAAGTTCCGGGGCAGTATTTATATCTTACTGAAGTTCAAGGTAAGTCCATTGCTGTAATTAATTTGATTGGTCGGGTATTCATGGGTGATTATGATTGTCCTTTTAGAAGATTTGATCAGGTATTTGCCGAAATAAATAAAGAGACTTCAATAGTTATAGTAGATTTTCACGGGGAAGCTACATCGGAGAAACAGGCGTTTGCATGGTATGTTGACGGCAGGGCTAGTGTAGTAGTAGGCACTCATACTCATGTGCCGACTAGCGATGAGCGGATTTTGCCTAGAGGTACTGCATATACTACTGATTTAGGTATGTGTGGGCCATTAAACGGAATTTTAGGAGTTGACCGTGATATCGTCATTAATAGATTTTTAACTCAGCTTCCCGCAAGATTTTCTGTTGCCAAAGGGCCGAGACAACTATGCGGAGTTATAGTGGATATTGACGTTAATGGGAAAGCTCAGAAAATTTTCCGAATTTATTACGAGAAAAATATTGTGTAAAAAAGAGGTATTTTGACCTTTAAGCTTAATATATATATATAAATGGCAGAATTTATGGATAAGAGGAAGAAATGCAAAAAAGGGAGGTCACTTACACATGGAAGTATTAAAGGTTTCGGCAAAGTCTAGTCCAAACTCTGTGGCAGGTGCATTAGCAGGGGTTTTAAGAGAACGTGGGAGAGCGGAAGTCCAAGCAATTGGAGCAGGTGCGTTAAATCAGGCGGTCAAAGCTGTGGCTATTGCAAGAGGTTTTGTGGCCCCGAGCGGCATGGATCTTATTTGCATTCCGGCTTTTACAGACATTATGATCGATGATGAAGAAAGAACGGCGATTAAGTTAATTGTAGAGCCGCGGTAGAGTTGTTTTTTATCTTAACCTGTTTGTTTTATAATAAAACAAACAGGTTTTATTATTTTAGAGGGAGATTTGTTGATGTTTATTTTTGATGCTCATATTGATACTTTACAAAAGTTGGTTCAAAGTAATGGATTATATGATTTGGCATCTATACCGAATACCCACGTCAATTTGGCCAAAATGCAAACAGCTGGATTAAATGCCCAAATTTTTGCTGTCTTTATTCCTGAGAATTATCGCCATGGATTAGCACTTCATAACGCCTCAGTTATGATTGATATATTTTGGCAGAATATGATTAAATATACTTCTGAGTTAATGCCCATTATGTGGCAGGATGAATTGTGCTTATTAACAGCGGAGACTAAACGAATTGGCTGTATTTTGTCTATAGAGGGCGGAGAAGCATTAGAAGGTCGGCTGGAAAACTTGCGCAACTTTTTTCGTTTGGGAGTTAGAGGTTTAACCTTAACATGGAATAATCGCAATGAATTAGCAGATGGTGTTGGCGAAGGAGAGCAGGCGTCAGGTTTAAGTGAATTTGGTCGGCAGGTTGTTGCTGAAATGAACAATTTGGGTATGATTATTGATGTATCTCATTTGGCTGAGAAAGGCTTTTGGGATGTTTTAAAGATAAGCAAATTTCCGGTTATTGCCTCGCACTCAAATTCTTTTGCACGCTGCCAACACCGGCGCAACCTTAATGACAAACAGATTACCGCACTTGCTGATCAAGGCGGAGTAATTGGAGTAAATTTTTGCCCAGCTTTTCTGACAAATAATCCCAAAACTGCTGCTATAGATCATGTGGTTTCGCATATAGTTCATTTAATAGATGTTGGAGGAAGTGAAGCAGTCGGTTTAGGTTCGGATTTTGACGGCATTGCCTCAGTTCCTCAAGGCCTTGAGGACATATCTAGAGTGAATGAAATCATTACTAAGCTAAAAAACCATGGTTATCCGGAATCAGTTATCGAAAAAGTGATGGGCCTGAATTTCCTTAGAGTTTTAAAGCAAGTATTTCCACAAAAGAGCTTATAAATAAGCTCTTTTTTTGGTTATACTAAAATGGTTATACTAAAAATGGAGGTGTTAGTTAAATGTCGGTTGTGAAGATTATTGAACTTGTAGGCCAATCGGATTTAAGCTGGGAGGAAGCTGTTAAAAGAGCTGTTAAAGAAGCCGCTAAGACCATAAGAAATATTAGTGGCGTAAAAGTTCTAAATTGCACCGGTAATGTCAATAATAAAGGAGAAATAATCGAATACAAGGCAAATGTTCAAATTGCTTTTCGTGTAGAACCGGAAAGTGATTAGTTTTAAACCTAGGATAATAACCAGATTGTTTTTTGGCTATACTATGGAAGGATAAATCTGAAAATGAGGTGATTTTATGGATTGGCTTGGCGCGGTTGTTCGCTTTGTTGTTTCAGCTTTAGTGTTGATGGTTGTCGGTTATATCATACCTGGATTTAGTGCTTTAGGTTTTTGGAATGCACTGCTGGCAGCTGTAGTTATAGCAGCAATCGGATGGGTTATTGAAGCTACTCTTGGAAAACGGGTCTCTCCGTATAGCCGAGGAATTGTGGGCTTTCTCGTTTCAGCAATTGTGATCTGGACCACTCAATTTATTGTTCCAGAGATGGAGGTGACATTTTTAGGAGCGCTGTTAGCGGCATTCGTCATTGGAATAATAGACATGTTTGTACCCACAACAGTTCGTTAACAAGGAAAAGCGCCACTAAGGCGCTTTTTACAAAAGGCAGTAGGTAGAGGGAGCAGTATTTATGGCAAACAATGTCCACAAGAAGTTGGATGCTAACTTAGAAATCATCAAGCAGGAACTTGGAGTCGGGGTAACTTTTGATGTTCTCATCCGTGAGTTTAATGCTGCAGATCGAAAAGCAGCCATCATATTTATTGACGGATTTATTAAAGATCGAGAAACAACCGTAGTAATGAAAACCTTAATGCAGATTCCTAAGGGAAGTTTGGCCATCAATGGATTAGAGAAAATTCTTACAAATCATTTACCTTATTTTGAGTTGGAAGCCACCGATAATCTTGAAGATGCAATTGATCAAATGTTAGCAGGGCCGCTAATTTTATTAGTGGACGGAATCGAATCGGCAGTGATAATTGATGTAAGAGAGTATCCTGTCCGTGGTGTGGAAGAACCTGACTTAGAACGTGTTACCAGAGGCTCAAGAGAGGGTTTTGTGGAAACAGCGATATTTAATACCATTATGGTGAGAAGGCGAATAAGGGATCCAAAATTACGATTTGAAGCACTTCAGGTAGGAAAGCGTTCAAAGACTGATGTTTTCATTGGTTATATTGAAGATATAGCTGATCAATCTTTGGTTAAGGAAGTAAAAAAGCGAATTAATAAAATCAATTGCGATGCGCTGCCTATGGGAGGGAAAAATCTTGAGGAGTATATATTTGGAACTGCGCTAAACCCACTTCCTGTTACTAGATATACAGAACGCCCAGATGTTACTGCTGCTCATCTTTATGAAGGGCATATTGCTATATTTGTAGATACATCACCCTTTGCTATGCTTTTGCCGGTAACTGCTTGGCACTTTACACAGCATGCTGAGGAGTATTTCCAAAATCCTCCTGTCGGAACCTATTTACGGTGGGTAAGAACTCTGGGAATTATTATCTCAATTTTGCTGATTCCTGTTTGGTATGCGTTAGTAAATACAAAAAATTTACCTGATTGGTTAAGCTGGATCGGGCCAAAGCAGATGGGTGTAGTTCCCTTGTGGCTTCAGTTCTTAATTTTAGAATTCGGATTGGATCTAATTCGCATGGCATTTGTACATACACCTAATGCTTTAGCAACTTCATTAGGTATTGTAGGAGGTATACTTTTAGGTGATTTGGCAGTACAAGTCGGTGTTTTTGCACCTGAATCTATTCTCTATATTGCTATTGTAGCTATAGGAACTTTCGGCACACCGAGTCTTGAATTTGCTTTAGCTTTGCGATTATTCCGTTATTTGATATTTCTCGGCACTGTTCTATTTGGTTGGATTGGTTTCTTTGCAAGTCTGTTAATCAGTGTATTAATCTTTGGTTTAACTAAATCATTTGGTTTGCCATACCTTTGGCCGTTGATCCCATTTGACGGCAAAGCTCTGCTGAGGATTATATTTCGCTATCCTATTCCAAATGTCAGTATGCGGCCTACTGCAATATCTAAAAAGGATAGTGATACTCGAAGCAAATAAAAGGAGGAGATTTATGAGAATAGGGATACCGCGGGCATTATATTATTATCGCTATTTTCCTTTTTGGCAATCTTTCTTTGAAGACTTAGGCTGTCAAGTGGTAGTTTCTGATAAAACTACAAGGAATACCATGGATGTGGGAGTATCTTTAACAGTTGATGGTCTATGCCTGCCTGTAAAGGTCTATGTAGGTCATGTTAGTGAGCTTATTGACAAAGATATTGATTATCTATTTGTGCCTAGGATTATCAGTACAGCCAAACGCGAATATATTTGTCCAAAATTTATGGGATTACCGGATATAGTGAAAAATAGCATTAAAAATTGTCCGCCGATACTTGCACCGGTAGTGGATGGACGTGTAAGCAGTTTAAATATCATGAAGGCCTATGTAAAGTTAGGAATGAGGTTTGCTCCACTGCCGCAGGCTTCTTTTGCCTATTTAAAGTCTGTAAAGAAACAGCATCAGTACGAAACAGCAGCTAGAGAAAAGAATTTGAATAATCCAAAGAATATAGTATTCGACTATCTGACTATCGGTATATTAGGGCATGAATACCTGATTAATGATGATTATATTAATATGGGAACGATGAGATGGCTGAAAGCAGCTAACTGTCGGATTGTAACTATGGAAGAATTAACTGAAAGTACAATTAATCGACATGTAGGTAAGCTGAAGCTGAAAAGAATGTTTTGGACGTCAGGTAAAAGGCTCTTAGGAGCATTCCATCATTTTCGGGGGCGAGTGGATGGAATTATTTCCATAGCGGCTTTTTCTTGTGGCACGGATTCTTTGACGATGGATTTAGTAGAGCGTTATAGCTGTCGTTATCATGTACCTCATTTTCAGTTGAGCCTTGATGAACACACAGGAGAAGCCGGTGTTATTACAAGGTTAGAAGCTTTTCTGGAACTATTGATTAGGAGGAAGAAACTTGAAGCTGACCATGCCGCATATGGGTAATTGCTATATAGCAGCTGAAGCTTTATTTAATGAGATGGGCCACGAAGTGATTGTACCACCTTTATCTAGTAAAAAAACTCTCGATCTGGGTACCAAGTACAGTCCTGAAACAGCCTGTTTGCCTTTAAAGCTAAATGTAGGTAATTTTTTGGAAGCTATTGAAATGGGAGCAGAGATTATAATAATGATTGGCGGCAGAGGGCCTTGCCGTCTTGGCTATTATGCCGCGGTAGAACAGGAAATACTGCGTGATTTAGGTATACAAATCGACTTTATTATTCTTGAACACCCCAGAGATAACTTCCACAAATTACAAAAGCAATTAAGAATTTTAATTGCCAAGAAAGGAATTAAAGGATTAATCAATGGCCTGCGGTTGGCATGGGAAAAATTAGGTGCCATAGAAGAGCTGGAAAGGACTTCACATGTAGTTCGACCTCGAGAAATACATCAAGGCGAAACCTCAGAGCTATTGAAAAAGCTGTTATTACAATTAAGAATGACTAATACAATCGCAGAGATAAGAAAAATACGTCGATTAGGCTTGAGCAAGATGCAGAGTTTGGCTGTAAACAGGGAAATACAGCCGTTAAAAATTGGCATAGTTGGCGAAATATATACGATACTTGAATCGTTTGCAAATCTAAATTTAGAGGAACGGTTAGGGGATCTAAAAGTTGAGGTTACTCGTACAGTAAATTTAGTTGATTGGATTAAAGAACATTTGATTTTAAGTTCAATAGGGCTGTACAGCAATAAGCATTTATTGGAGAAAGCCGCTGGATATTTACACAGCTTTGTCGGTGGTCATGGACTTGAATCTGTAGCAAGAACTGTGATGCTGGCTGAAGCTGATTATCACGGAGTAATCCATATCCTGCCTTTTACTTGTATGCCCGAAATTATTGTTCAGGGTGCATTACTAAGGGTAAGCAGTGATTATAAGATACCGGTTATAACGCTTGTGGTTGATGAACATACCGGTGAAATGGGATTTCAGACAAGACTCGAAGCTTTTGTTGAGTTAATTGCCAGACGTTTGGAGGCAGAAAAACATGCAGAGAAGACAAGTCTATCTAGGTGTTGATGTAGGTTCTGTTAGTACTAATTTGGTATTGATTGATTACAGTACCTGCCAGGTTGTAAAAAAAATTTATTTAAGGACACAGGGTCGACCAATTGAAGTTTTACAGCTGGGAATGGAGCAGTTGGCTGCTAGTGGAAACTGGCAGATATTGGGGGTAGGAACTACTGGCAGTGCCCGGCAGTTAGCAGGAGTAATGTTGGGTGCAGATGTTGTCAAGAATGAGATTACTGCTCATGCCATAGCGGCTGCTCATGAAGAAGATAACGTAGGTACAATTATTGAAATCGGCGGACAGGATTCTAAAATTATAATTTTGCGCGACATGGTGGTAAGTGATTTTGCAATGAATACGGTATGTGCGGCAGGTACAGGTTCGTTTTTAGATCAGCAGGCTTCACGGCTGAATATTTCTATTGCTGATTTCGGTGACATTGCACTTCAAAGCAAAAATCCAGTGAGGATTGCCGGCCGCTGTACAGTTTTTGCAGAAAGTGATATGATTCATAAGCAGCAGCTGGGCCACAGCTTACCTGATATTCTTGCAGGCTTGTGCAGCGCCATGGTGCGCAATTATCTAAACAATGTAGGCAAGGGGAAAGAGATTAAAGCTAAAGTTATTTTTCAGGGTGGTGTGGCTGCCAACAAAGGTATGCGCCGCGCATTGAAAGAAGCACTGAACCTGGATATATATGTACCTAAACATTTTGATGTAATGGGAGCTTTAGGAGCTGCATTATTAGCGAAAGAGCACATTGATACAAAAGCAGTAACTCGATTTCATGGTTTTAAGATGATTAACAGTGCTTTTTCAAATGAAAGTTGGGAATGTAAAGACTGCCCCAATCACTGCGAAGTGGTTAATATTATCAGAGATGGAGAGATAATCGCTAGTTGGGGATCGCGCTGTGGAAAATATTCGGTAAATAAGGTGAAAACGCTTAATCTTGCTATTTTATAATCAGTATGTTAAAATATTACTGTATTATTTGTCCCCGCTTTTGCGGGGTTTTGTATATTGTATATGCCTGGGAGGAACTGATTTGAACTATCATAATATGTCGATAAACAATAAAGGTCACTTAGAGATTGGCGGTTGTGATCTTGTTGATCTTGCCAGCGAGTATGGCACACCTCTTTATGTTCTTGATGAGGAATTAGTCGTTGACAGAGCTGAACAATATCTACAAGCATTAAAAGGACTGCCGGAATATGAAATAGCCTATGCCAGCAAGGCTTTTATCTCTCTTGGCATGGCAAAACTAATTGCTAATTTGGGTTTATGTATTGATGTCGCCAGTGGGGGCGAGCTTTATATTGTACTTAAGGCGGGTTTCCCAGCGGAAAGGATTTATTTTCACGGAAATAATAAATCAATTGAAGAATTGAAACAGGCTCTTAATGCAAATGTAGGGAGAATTGTAGTTGACAATCTCTATGAACTTGAATTATTGTCTAAGCTGGCCACAGAATCTAATCGAACTGCGAATATATTAATTAGGCTTACACCGGGAATTGATGCCTATACTCATACTTATATTAGAACAGGACAGTTGGATTCTAAGTTTGGTATTAGTTTAGCACATGATCAAGCTTTTGAAGCTGTTAAATTAGCAGTTCAGCTGCGAAATATTGAGCTTAAGGGAGTTCACTGTCATATCGGCTCACAGATTTTTGATGTTTCCAGTTATCCGGTGGCAGTTGATCTTATGATGCGGTTCATTTCAAAGGTAAAGAAAGAAGGAATCGAGCTTAGAGAATTAAATTTAGGCGGTGGTTTAGGCATTCGCTATATCCCGAATGACCAACCTGTATCCATTGGTGACTTTGGAGAGCTATTAACAAAATCCCTAATGCAAGCTGCACAGAAATATAATATCAAGATTCCTAAAATAATAGTTGAACCCGGGCGTTCTATAGTAGGGGAAGCTGGAACGACACTTTACCGTATTGGTGCAATTAAAGAAATCAAAGGCGGCAGAACTTATGCGGCAGTGGACGGCGGTATGACTGATAATATACGAGTTGCACTGTACCAAGCTAGATATCATGGCGCTGCCGCAAATAAAGCTGCCAGTGAAAATGAAAAGTTATATACTATTGTGGGAAAGAGCTGCGAATCATCAGATATTCTCATTAGTGACATTTATTTACCGAAGCTGGAGGCAGGTGATATATTGGCGGTTTTTGTCACCGGGGCTTATAATTATTCTATGGCTAACAATTATAATGCAATTCCACGTTCTCCTGTTGTAATCGCCTATAAGGGGCAGAGTGAATTGTTAATTGAGCGAGAAACATATCAAGATTTGATTCGACTACATAAAATACCTGCAAGGTGGTGCAAAAATGAATTTTGAACAGCTTGCTTATACGATAATATCAGCAATTTTTGCTATTTCAATACATGAATACGCACATGGATTTGTTGCTTACAAGTTGGGAGATCCTACTCCTAAAGCCCAAGGCAGACTAACTCTTAACCCCTTAAAGCATCTGGATCCAATCGGAGCATTGATGTTAATTATTGCCAAAGTCGGATGGGCGAAACCCGTTCAAATCAATCCTTTATATTTTAAAAACAAGCGGCAGGCTATGATCCTTGTAGCGTTGGCTGGACCGTTAGCTAATATTACTACGGCTTGGGTTGTAAATATCATCAGTGTATTGTTATTTCGGCTGCCTATAAAACCAAATTTTTTGTTTTCACTTTATTTATTTGCCTGTATTTCTATTGAAATTAACATAATGTTGGCTGCGTTTAATTTAATACCAATTCCACCGTTAGATGGTTCGAAAATTGTTGCTAATCTGCTGCCTCTTAAAATGCGGCTTAAATATGAACGAATCAGTCCGTATGCTCCGTTGATCTTGATTGTCGGCATATGGACGGGTACACTGAGCTATATAATTAGTCCCCTTTACCGCATGCTTTTTTCACTGATTAGAGGATTTTCATTATAATCAAACTCAATCAAGAATATTAGGTGAGTTTTATGGGTTATTTAGTTAAGCTGGAAATATTCGAAGGACCTTTTGATTTACTGCTTAATCTAATTGAAAAAGCGGAGATTGATATTTTTGACATTCCAATTGCTCAAATAACAGAGGAGTATCTTGATTATCTCCGAAAAATGCAAGAGTTAGACCTAGTTGTCAGCGGTGATTTTTTAGTAATGGCCGCTACTTTATTACAGATTAAAGCCAAGATGCTGTTACCTGCCAAACCCCAAACCGATGAAGAAGAGCCGGAAGAAGACCCGCGGGAAGAGTTGGTTGAGCGTTTATTAGAATATAAGTTTTATAAAGAAATTGCTGAGATTCTGCAGACGAAAAGCCAACAGGCAGCAGGGGTTTATCCCCGTTACTTTTATGATCAGAGTCAACATAAATCCCCAATATTTACTAATCCAATCGGTGAAGCAGATGCTAACACACTAGCAAAACTGTTTTCCCAAGTCCTGCAGGCTCTTAAAGAGAGTAAAACAGTAACACATATAAAAAGGCGTAGAAGAAGTATGGCAGAGACAATAGCATCCATTCGCTTAACCATGTTAAAGCGTAATCAGGTTACATTTAGTGAATTGCTTATCGAGAAAGATCGCTATTATATCTTAATGACATTTTTGGCAGTGCTAGAATTAGTTCACATGCAAGAAATTAAAGCTGTGCAAGAACAGGATTTTGGCGAAATCAAACTGATTTTATTGGCATGAATTAAGGAGGTAGGGAGAACTTGACCTTAGAAGAATCATATAGAATCATAGAGGGTTTGATTTTTGCTGCTCCTTATCCTTTAACTGCAAAGGAAATTGGAGAAATTACAGGCCTGGAACCAGAAATGGTGGAACGATTAATTCATAGAATTAAGGAAAAGTATTGCGATGGTGGTATTGTACTGCGTAAAGTGGCAGG
>JAAZMN010000241.1 GCA_012798795.1 Bacillota bacterium
CAGCCTGTGTTGGTAGGAACAATTTCAATTGAACGTTCTGAAATGCTCAGCAAGATGCTACGGAAAATTGGAATTCCCCATCAAGTTCTCAATGCTAAATATCATGAACAAGAGGCAGAAATTATTAAGAATGCCGGACAGCCCAAAACTGTAACTATTGCCACAAATATGGCTGGCCGCGGAACCGACATTGTGTTGGGACCAGGAGTTACAGAAATGGGTGGACTGCATATAATCGGTACTGAACGGCATGAGTCCAGGCGTATTGATAATCAGCTGCGGGGCCGTGCTGGTAGGCAGGGAGATCCGGGTTCGTCACGCTTTTACGTATCTCTGGAAGATGATTTAATGCGGCTGTTTGGCAGCGAACTTATCAGCGGATTAATGGATCGATTGGGTTGGGAAGAGGATCAGCCAATTGAGCATCCACAGATTACACGTGCAATTGAAAGTGCACAGAAAAAAGTGGAGAATCGCAACTTCGAAATTCGCAAACAGGTGTTGGAATACGATAATGTAATGAACCAACAGCGTGAGATCATCTATGCACAGCGCAAGGATATCTTAGTCGGCGAGAATATTGAAGAGCATATTCAGTCAATATTTACAAATACATTTGCTGCTCTTGCCAAAGAGTATGTTGATGATAAAATATTACCTGAAGAATGGAATTTAACTGGCCTTTTAGCTTGTTATCGGGATATTACCGGAAGAAAAGCAGAATTTGACGAAGTACAGTTGGAAGCCATGAAAGTTGATGAAATTATACAAAAACTTACGCAAGCGGCTCAAGAAGCATATCAAGAGCGTCAACAGGAATATGGTCCGGAAACAATGCGCCGCATTGAGCGGTTGGTGCTACTGCAGATTATTGATAATAAATGGATGGAACACTTAAGAGCAATGGATGAATTACGCGAAGGTATTGGGCTGCGAGCTTACGGCCAAAAAGATCCTCTGCTTGAATATCGTTTTGAAGCATATGAGATGTTTCAAGCCATGGTTTACAGTATCCAAGAGGATTGTCTAAAGATGCTGTTTCGTGTACGGCTTGCAGATAATCAGCAAACTCAGGCTAGAGATCGTTTACAGCATGCTAGTACTAATCGCGGTGGTGATGGTGAGGAAGTTGAACGCAAGCCGCGAACAGCTAAGAAGGTTGGACGCAATGATCCGTGTCCCTGTGGAAGTGGACGAAAATATAAAAGGTGCTGTGGTAGATAAGGAGTGATGGTTAATGATGATTGAATTAAAAGAGCTGCAGGATATAGCGGAACAACTAGCAGTCAGAATAGAAGAGATGAGGGAATATCTTTGAAATAGATGGAAAAAGATCTGAAACTGCCAAGTTGACTCAAATGATGACGCAGCCGGGTTTCTGGGATGATCAGCATGCAGCGCAAAATTATGTACAGACATTAAATCGATTGAAACAGGTAATTGATCCATGGGAAAAAGTGTATAACCAATTAGAAGACGCACAGGTGATGGTGGAATTAGTTGCGGAAGAGCAGGATAAGTCTTTACAGCAGGAGTTATATCATTTGCTACAGAAACTTGCAGATGAAGTAGACAAACTTGAACTCGATTCTCTTTTAGGTGGAGAGTATGACAGCAATAATGCTATTGTGACTATTCACCCGGGAGCTGGTGGAACTGAAAGCCAGGATTGGGCCGAAATGCTGCTGCGGATGTATACACGCTGGGCCGAGAAGCGTGGTTTTCAGGTAGAGATATTGGACTTACTACCCGGTGATGAGGCGGGTATCAAGAGCGTTACTCTATTAGTGTCAGGTTTAAAGGCTTTTGGATATTTAAAGGCTGAAAAAGGAGTTCACCGCTTAGTGCGGATTTCGCCTTTTGATGCGTCAGGTAGGCGGCATACCTCTTTTGCTTCGGTGGAAGTAATCCCAGAAATCGATGATAGTGTTGAAATCGAAATTGATCCCGGTGAGCTGAGAATTGACACTTATAGGGCTAGCGGAGCAGGGGGTCAGCATGTTAATAAAACAGATTCTGCGATTCGCATAACTCATATCCCTACTGGAATAGTGGTTCAATGTCAGACTGAGCGTTCTCAATTTCAGAACAAAGAATCTGCAATGAAAATATTAAG
>JAAZMN010000242.1 GCA_012798795.1 Bacillota bacterium
AACTGAGAAAATGATTGCCACAGGAAATTTGGAAATAACTACTGAAGACGCTGTAATTTATGCAGATAGCATGACTCACTTACAGCAGGAAGACCGAACTGAGTTTATAGATAATGTAATTATTCAGCTCTCGGATGGTAAAATTTACACTGAACGCTGTATTATGCTTGGTGAAGAAGAACAAATGCAGTTTATTGGTTCGGTTAGGGGAGAATTTCAGAGATAATGTAGTTGGTAAGGGAATAATTGTCGGTAATAGTTATAATTACCGCTTAAAACCCTCCTGCCCGGTGTGATATAATGAAAACACCAGGTAAGGAGGGTTTTGATTATGCTGCAATTTTTTCGCGACGGATTTTATTGTGATTTTATTGTATTAATTTTAATTACTATAATTATTGGAGCGATATTCTCCTCAGGAATTGCCTGGGCTATTGACTCACATTTTGGTAATACAATCAAGCAGATGGTTGGGGATAACGGAGAATATGACCTGATTCTTCATGTGCGCGAAGAGGCGAAAGAATCGGCTTTACGGGAGCTTACAAGAATTTCAGAGCAGCAGTTTGAAGGAGCAAAGATTAGTGAAACAATAACTGTCGCCGGGCAGGCTAATTTTTTATTCGGTTTCCCTCCAGAAGCTAGAACCAAAGAAACATTTTCCGGTTTATCTGCAATTTTTAATGGTGTACCCGGGCTGAATAATTATACTGTTATTGTTGAACCTAGTGTGCTTGTACGGGGAGTACATGCCAGTGTAATGCAGGAATTACAGGATCGTTTTGATGATATAGAAAATGTTAAATTTGCTTTTAAAGATGGTGTAAATATCTTAGTTGTTTTGGATGACTTGGAGAACTATAAAACAGTAACTACTCAGATAGAAGCAATTCTAGCAGATTATCAGGTTTTAGAATTGCGTTTTCCTATGGGTTTTGAAGTTGATACACAAAATACTGCCTATCAAGTAATTGAGCTGCTGGAACAAGAGATAAGTTCAGCTGAATTTGCCAATGTATCTTCAGCTGAATATGGTGAAGAGCTCGATGCATTTTTGAAAACTCTTGTAGAAATGCGCAGTTTCTTATTGAGCTACGCTTCAAAAGTTAAGCTTACTGCTAATTCTGATGCTCATTTGGTTGTAGGAGAACAAATAGTCGTGCAGGGAACTGGTGATCTGGAACCTGTTACCGATAGTGAGATAACAGACGGGCAGGTTATCATCGAAATTCTAGACGTTCAGGGCAGCAGTGCTGTTGGAATGATTATTTCCGGTTCTATTGCCGACGCTGCAGGTGTGATTAGTCAACCCGGGTATCGGCGTCTGAGCCAGGATAAAATTGGAGCCAAAGTTGCTCAAGTTGAATTGGAAAATGAACGTTATCGTCTAAACTATACTATCAATGAGAGTCTGCGATTATTGGAAGAACTTGATGAACTTGCTTTAGAGGCAGCTTTAGCGGTAGATAACGCTGATGCTGTTCTTAATACGTTTCAAGAAGCATTGATGCAGTTAGAAGTTTTGCAGGTACAGATAAGGCAGTTAAATCAAGGATTGATGGAAAACCGGTCTCAGACTGCAAGTGAGCAATTAATCATTTCTCTTTTCCTCAATGGATTATTAAAGAACATAACTCAAAGTGAAATTGAAAATCCAACCAATAATTCACTGGAATCATTGGAGGATCTGGATATAGAGTCTATGCGCTCGAGTTTAAGCAATATAGCTAATCAAATCGGTAATGTGCAGCAGATTGACGTGCAGGCAATTATAGAACAAATCAGTGATATTCGCGATAGCTTACCGCAGCTTGATGATGAGGAGATTGGTAAGTCTGTTCGGCTAATTGATAATTATATGGGCGGCCAAGTAATACCTGGCGAAAGGGTTCAAATATTGATTAAAGATGCCAAAATTAACGAAAAAGAATTAGAACCTCTAATTCGCAAACAGCTTGAGAATTCTTACCTCAATACCTATTTGGTATCGGTGGGTACGGTTAATCCTGATGCTCGTACAGAGGTGTTTCGGGTTTTGAAGGAAATTCGGGCTGCTATAGCCGGTATCCTCGCTATTATTTTTGTTATATTTGCTCTGGTTTTGGATCAAGCAGCAGTTTTTAGTACTCTTAAATATGTAAGAACTACTAAGAAAACTCCGAAGCATTGGTTTTCAAAAATGTTAAATCCTATTCTTGTTATCAGTGCCGTTGTCGGAATGATTATGTTAACAGCAGTTTTCTATTTTAGTAAAGCCGAGCTTCCTTTCATGAATTTATCAACAATTGCTTTTATAGGTTTGATACTCGGTGGAGTTATCGGGTTGTTTTCTGAAAAGTTCAGTCCTGTAAATGCAAAGGAAATAATGGCGGGACAAGCATTGGGATTGAGTAATGTTCAAATAATGCGTGAAATAGTTATACCGTCTGGCAGGCCGGGATTGCTTAATTTAATAAATCGAACAAAACAAAGATTCTGAGGAGGAATACTGATGCTGCAGATTAAGAATCTAAAAAAACAATATGGTAAACTGGTTGCGGTTGACGGGTTGAATCTTGAAATAAATAATGGTGAAACTGTGGTGATTATGGGACCGAGCGGCTGCGGAAAATCTACATTGATCCACTGTGTAAATCGATTAACTGAACCTGACGCTGGCGATATTATTCTGGATGGTACATCTATTTTAAATTTGAACGAAACAGAGCTGCGAGATTTTCGCAGAAAAGTAGGTTTCGTTTTTCAACAGTTCAATCTAATCAATCGTCTAACAGTGTTAGAAAATGTCATGTTCCATCTTGTGCTGGCGGGTATTCCTCAAGAACAAGCGGTAGAGCGGGCACGCTATCTATTGGCTAGAGTTGGATTAACTGGCATTGAACACAAATTACCGTCAGCTCTAAGCGGTGGTGAACAGCAGCGCGTCGGTATTGCTCGGGCACTATCTTCACAACCGCGATTGATGCTTTGGGATGAACCGACAGCATCGTTGGATCCGATTCTTGTGGGTGAAGTTTTGATTGTAATGGAGGAATTAATTAAAACTGCTAATACTACTATGATTATTGT
>JAAZMN010000039.1 GCA_012798795.1 Bacillota bacterium
ATAAACTGACAAACCCCAGTGTGGTAAAACAGATCATTGATCAATATGAGTTTAGGTTTAAAAAGCGTTTTGGGCAGAATTTTATAATTGATCGCAACATACTCAATAAAATTATTAAAAGTGCTGAACTTAAGTCGGATAAATATGTGATTGAAATTGGTACCGGTTTAGGTACCCTTACTTATGAACTTGCCAAACGGTGCAAGCAGGTAATTACGTTTGAAATTGATCATGAGCTTGCCAAGATATTTACAGAAAATAATGAGACAAAAAACATTGAATTGATTTGTGAAGATGCGCTAAAAGCTAATTGGCGTCAAATATTGGTTGATTTCGGATGGCAGGGCGAAGCAGTGAGCCTGGCAGCTAATTTACCCTATTACATTACATCGGGGTTGATTATGAAGGCTTTGGAATGTGAACTGCCTTTTGATTTGATAGTTGTCATGGTGCAAAAAGAAGTAGCTGACAGGATAAGGGCAAAGCCGGGGACTAAAGAATATGGTTTGCTGACACTGGCGGTTGAGTATTACGCTGAAGTCGAGTTGATTGCCAATGTACCCAGAACAGTGTTTATGCCCGAACCGGATGTTGATTCTGCCATTATCAGGCTTATTCCGCATCAATCGGAACTAGGTGTGGAAAAAGAAAAATTATTTGCTGTTATGCGGGGAGCCTTTATGCATAGGCGCAAGACTTTGAAAAATTCATTAAAGAGGCTGTGTAAGGACTGGGGAGTAACCGGCAAAGAATTTGATCAGATTCTACAGGAGTTAAATCTAAGGTCTGATGTGCGCGGGGAGGTTTTGTCGTTAGCTTTATTTGGTGAGATTACCAAAAAATTAGCAGCAAGAGCAGAGTAGTGATTCGTTTACAAATGTTTGTGTAAGCGGCACTACTTTTTTTGTCTTACATACAATAATGTAAGGCGGAGGTTACTGAATGATGGCAGTTGAAGTAGGTGATATGGTTACACGGCGTTCATACGGAAAAGATATTGTTTTTTATGTTAGGCGGATTGTCTATAGTGAAAAGCCAATTGCGCAGCTGATTGGGGCTAATGTGAGATTGTTTGCAGACAGCCCTCTAGATGATTTGATTTTAATGGATTATCGCAGCAAACCTGCGAATCCGTCGGCGATAAAATCTATCATCAGCCAAATAATGCTGCAGCGAACTAAACCGTCGATTAAATCACATCGCAGAATTGAAGCAGCAGGTTTTGAGTATATGCCGCTTCCAGGTAAAGTACTGCATATTGACGGTGAAGAACATTATCTTGAACAGTGTTTAAATCTATATAAAAATCTCAATGTTCCTGTAATCGGATTGCATATACCTGAGAGTGTTCAACCGGATAAAATTCGAACTGTATTAGCAGAATATAATCCGGACATACTAGTTATTACAGGTCATGACGGATTACTGCGCAAACAAAGCAATCGTGATTTTTTGATCCACTATCGTTCTAGTCAATATTTTGTAGAAACAGTGAAACAAGCCAGATTATATGATTCTAATCGCGATGGACTAGTTATTATTGCTGGTGCGTGTCAAAGTCATTTTGAAAGATTGATTGAAGCAGGGGCAAACTTTGCTACCGCACCGGAAAGGGTTATGGTACACTGCTTTGATCCTGTTTTTGTAGCAGAAAAATTAGCTTATACCCCATTTACACAAGTAGTTAATTTGCCAGAATTATTCCATGCAACTATCAGCGGCAAAGACGGAATTGGCGGAATAGAAACAAGAGGTAAATTTAGGTATGGTTATCCACCGGTAAATAATTTGGGTACGGTTTAATAATTTTTGAATTGCCTATTGACAGGTACCGCCTTCCTTGATAAGATAGTGAGTTTTAGTTGACAAGCAGACGAAAATGTAGTAAAATAGAAAAGAGAAAATGCAGTACAAGGAAGGTGAGCATAGTGTCGGTAAATTGTAACCCGTTGGATCAGATTAAGCTCGATCTGGACGCTTGTATTGGCAAAAAAATTAAGCTGAAGGCCAATAAAGGTCGGAAGAAAGTTATTGAAGCCGAAGGAATACTCGAGAATACCTATCCAAATATATTTGTGATTAAGTTGGATAAGTCAAATGCAGTAAGACGGCTGTCGTACACATATGCAGATATTTTAACTGAAACAGTTGAGTTAACTGTTGATAATAATAGAATCGGAACAGCTAGTATGTAAAACAGCAGTCTGATTAAAAGCATCGGTTATACGGTGCTTTTTTTTTATGCTCTTTCATAGATTTTAAAAGAGAGGGCGTGAAAGCAGTGTTTGGTAGAAAAAGAGATTTAAAACTTGGAGCACGCATCTTAAAACTGGGAACAAGCGGGTCCGATGTGGGTGAGTTGCAGCAAAAACTGAAAAGTTTAGGCTATGAACCAGGTCCTGTTGATAATTATTTTGGTTATCTTACTCAAGAAGCATTGGAGTTTTTTCAAAGGGATTATCGGCTGCGAATTGACGGGATTGCCGGTGAACAAGTGTATGCTCTACTTAAACAGGAAAAACTTCCGGTAAATCGGCGGGTACATGTAGTTCAACCAGGCGAAACTATAACAGATATTGCCGCCCGGTATAATGTAGGTCAGCAGGCGTTTCGCAATCATAAAAGAAAGCTTTATCCAGGCCAGGAATTGATTTTTTTTGATCGGGAAGTGTGGGGGTTACTGCCATTAGATATTACAGGTAATGAATCTTTGACCCGCAATAAAGCATACTTAACCGGTGTATTTATCCCTGTTTCGCTAGGAAAATCATGTAGAGAAATTAAATCTCTTGGTGCGAGTAGTGTAAAGAGGATTGCTGGTATTGAGTTAAATAATAATGACAAGCAGCGCAGAAATATTGAGTTAGCAAGTGTGCATACTCTGTTGACCAAAAGAAAAGTGAGAAAAGACTTTCTGGAGTTTTGCTTGCAGCTGGTGGAAACAATGGATGGTATATATCTGCCTTGGGAATATATTCCTCGAGTTGACGGCAATCGTTATTATAAATTAATCAGGCGTTTGAAAAGCAGGATGAGAGATAAGCGTTTATTAATTATGCTGACGCCCAAAATGCCCCGGTGGAACATTTTAGGGGGCGTTGATTTTTCTGCCGTCAGCAGGATAGTTAATCAAGTTGTGATTAAACTCGAGTCATGGGATAAATCACAGCCATTATTTGATAAAGAGAAATTGGAAGCTTTTATTCATACTATGCTAAATTATATTCCTTCATACAAGATTTTACTGCAGATACCGGTTTATGCATTAATGTGGAACACTACTGATTCAGCTAG
>JAAZMN010000040.1 GCA_012798795.1 Bacillota bacterium
AGGGAGGCTTTTTAAAGTCTCCTTTGAAAGATTTTTTCAATCAATGTCCTGAAGGGAAATAAGCTTTTCGGCAAAAAGCTTGACACCTTAGCATAAAAATGTTAACATTTTTATGGAATTATAATGTAATGATTTTAGAGTTGAGACAACTTTTAACTTTGTTTACAGAATCTCACATATCATCCAACAGTTTAAGTTAGAGAGGCGTATATAGTAAACTAGATATTTGTTTTCTCTAGAATATGAGGTGGGTTAGATTTGAAAAATAAGCAATTGATTCCACTATTAATGATATTTGTGGTTATATTTTTATTATTTAACTTGGAAAGTAGTATAGCAGCTCCTTACCGTAGTTATAATTATGATTATTGGGGTGAGGTAACGCCGGCACCAAGTCCATACTTACCCGAAAAAGTCATTGATCTTAACCAATATGCTAGTGCTCTCAATGATATATATATATGTGAAAACGGCAATATTTGGCTAGCTGATTCCGGCAATAATTTGATAATAGTTTTGGATGAGACCGGTGAGTTAATAGAAATTATTGATGCGTTTAATACAGATGAAGGTCAAGATACTTTCAATTCTCCCCAGGGTGTTTTTGTAAGTAAAGAAGGGGATATTTATGTTGCTGATACAGGCAACCAACGGGTAGTCATACTTAATTCGACCGGTGATTTTCTAGACTTTATTCTGTTTACGCAAGAGCAGATAGAGGAAGCTGAAATATTCCCTGAAGGTTTTCGTTTTCGACCTCGTAGTCTAGGTAAGGGAGTAGGAGATAAACTTTATGTAATATCCTCCGGTGTCTATGATGGGATTATGGAGTTTACAGAAGAAGGAACATTTCAAGGTTTTATAGGAGCTCCCAGAGTTACACCATCTATAATCGATATATTCTGGAGTCGGATAGCAACTGAAGAACAAAGAGCGAGAAGAAGACTATTTATACCCGTGGAGTTTAGCAATTTAGATATAGACGAGAATGGCTTTATTTACACTACTGTTTCCGGATCAGAAAATGAAGAAGAGGCTGTCAAAAGATTAAGTCCGAGCGGTGTAGATACTCTTTACCGCTCTGGAAAGATTGAGTTAATTGGGGACATTAATTATCCTCCCAGTTTAGATCCTTATTCTGGTCCCTCAACATTTATAGATATTACCGTTCGGTCTGACGGAATTTTCAGTGTGTTAGATAGTAAAAGGTGCCGTGTTTTTACTTATGATAATTATGGGAACTTACTTTATGTATTTGGTGGTCCCGGAAGTTTTGAAGGGATGTTCAATCGTCCTTCAGCAATAGATCATTATGAAGATAAGATATTTGTTGCAGATAGGGGAAAGAATACTGTTACTGTATTTCGACCAACTGAATATGCTCTATCCATTCATGAGGCTATTGATGAATATGAAAGGGGTAATTTTGATAGTTCTGCCGAGAAATGGCGTCAGGTTCTAAGTTCTCATTCTAGTTATGAGTTGCCTTATACTGGAATAGGTAGAAATCATTTTTTACAAGAAGAATTTCCGGAAGCCATGTACCATTTTCGTTTAGGAGAAGATCGCGACAATTATTCTAAGGCTTTCGAGTATTATCGTACCGAAGTTATTACTCGAAATGCCAATAGAATATTATCGGCTGTTGTTATAATAATAGCTATAATAGTGATGATTGTTAAATTACGTATTCCGGAGAAAGTCAAATCGCAAATTAGTGTTACTAATGTGGTAGAGCGGAATGGAATCCTAACTGGTATTAGAAATACACTTCAAAGTGTCCTTTACGCTAAACACATAATTTTCCATCCTTTTGATGGATTTTGGGATTTGAAACATGAAAAAAGAGGTAATGCCAAAGCTGCGAGTATAATTTTAATCCTATTGATTTTAAGTCTGCTTTTTAGCTGGTTTAATACAGGTTTTCTCTTTAATACCCGGGATATAAGAAACGTAAATATTGTCCGGGAAATACTGAGTATATTATTAACCTTTGGTCTATGGTGCGTTGTAAACTGGGCTTTTACAACCTTGACAGACGGAAAAGGCAGCTTAAAAGACATTTTCACTTATTCAGCTTATGCATTAACGCCGATAATTGTGATTACTATTCCTCTTACCATCATTAGTAATTATATGTCAATTGGCGAAGGCTACTTTTATTATCTCTTTTTGAGTATTTCTCTAATCTGGGCTGTGGGTCTTTTGTTTATCGGCACAATTGTTACTCATGATTACACTCTAGGTAAAGGAGTTTTAAGCATATTAATTATATTGATAGGGATAGTTGTTGTTGCGTTTATTGGACTGCTGTTTTTCATGATTATAGATCGATTGATTTATTTCTTTATTGATTTATATCATGAATTTGTGTATAGAGTCTAGGATTTCATCTAATTTATGGCATATGAAATAAAGGAGATTTTACAAATGAAAAAAAACATATTATTTATATCTCTATTAGTATTTATAATAAGTTTTTCGACTGTTATAGAAGTAAAGGCAGCTTCGGAATTAGATGATAAAGAAATAATCGCAGAAAATCCCTATTTATTGTTATATATGAATAAGGAGGATACTTCCTTAGCTGTTCAATGTAAAGAAACTAACAAGGTCTGGTTTACTAATCCAGCTGAGCGCACTCGGGCGCGTGCAGGATTGCGGGAGCGAATGAGTTCTCAAATTAATATCGTTCATGATCCTAACAGGGTTACAAAGGATAACTATAGCTATAGTAACAAGTTTGAAACGTTTGAAATAATTCCGATAGACAACGGAGTGAGAGTAGAATATCTATTTGTAGAACAATGGACTGCTAATGATTATCTCCCACAGCTAATTTCTGCAGATAGGTTTGAAGAGAAAATCTTAAGTCAATTGCAGGGAAGGGATAGAGATAATATTAGATCCAATTACTATTTGATAAAATTACGGAAATTGGATGAAAACGAAGAACACGTTGAATTTACGGGATTGGCTATGGAAGATATCTTTACAGACTACACTCTGGAAATTTTAGAAGATGATTACCAAGCAACAAAACAGGAAGTGGCAGAATTAGAGAAAGAAATGCAGGAATTAAAAACTAAGATGGGCGACTCTGAAGATGAGGCTCTAAAGTTGCAGATAGAAAAAATTGAAGGACGGATAGCAAACTTAAACAAAGACCTTTTATGGGATCTAGAAGACATTACTTGGTATTTGGTTAATCTAATAATTGATAATAGAGCCGATATAGATAGGCTGGAACAAATAACCTTTGATGATATAAGTCAATTGGTTGAGAATCCTACTTATATGAGAAAAAGTATTCCTCGTTTTAATCTACAAAGACTAAGTGATACTATAGAAAGTACAGGCTATAGTCCCTTAGACTCAACGGAAGATCATATACTAAATAATATTAATCCTTCTGTTCCCAATTTAGAGATATTTGAAGTTCCGATAGAATACCGTTTGGAAGGTGATAGTTTAGTTGTAACGATTCCTGTTGATGAAGTAAAATATCCTATTGAAGTAGTGGATTTCGCTGGAGATGAAAACTCGTTTCCTGTGACTTTCTTAGAAGTACTACCCTATTTTTCTGCAGCAGGTTTAGAAGACGAAGGCTATATTCTTGTTCCTGATGGTTCTGGGGCTTTAATTTATCTAAACAATGGCAAATTATATGCTCCTACTTATAATCAAGCGTTATATGGTCGAGACTATACCGAGGATCCACCAAGTTTCCAAACTAATTATGCCAAACAAGTTCATCTTCCGGTTTTTGGGTTAAAAAAAGGTGATCAGGCCTTTTTAGGAATAATTGAAAAAGGAGATGCTATTGCTCATATTAGAGCTGATGTTTCTGGAAGAAGAGACGATTTTAATTGCGTGTTTCCCCGTTTTAATATTAATAAATCAGGAAAAATATACCTAGATCATGGAGGAGAGTTAGATATATATCAACCTATGATGTATCAGGGAGATATTCAAATTCGTTATGAGTTTTTTGTTGGAGAGGAAGCTAATTACTCAGAAATGGCACACAGATATCAAGAATACTTGGTTGAAAAAAAAGAGTTAACTCCTCTTGACACAAATAATCCTCCTTTCCTTCTTGATATTATCGGTTCTTTCCCACGTCAGGAAATTGTGATGGGAGTTCCGCGAAATATGCCTTATCCGGCCACGACTTTTGAAGATGCAAAGAATATTTTTGATGAGTTAACCAGTGAGGGTATCGAAAATATTTATTTGCGTTACCGAGGATGGTTACAGGGAGGTTTGGCTCATTATTATCCTCGGAAAGCTACTGTTGAGAAAGTTCTGGGCAGTGAAGATGAATTTAAAGACCTAATCAGACATATTCAGGCAAATGAAGGTGCAATTTATCCGGATGTAGGATTTTTAAATGTGTATCGAGAACGTTTGTTTGATGGCTTTAGTTCAACGAAAGATGCTGCACGCCGTTTAAATCGGCTTCCTGCCGATATATTTGATTTTAATATCGCTACATTTGCTGGAGAGGTTGCAAATTCAGGTTATATAGTTTCTCCTCGTGTTTTGAATAACTTAGTATCTAGTTTTATGAATGACTTTGACAAGTATGGTAGTGAAGCTATTTCACTTAATCAAATGGGGCAGCAGTTGAATTCAGATTTTCGTAGGAGTGCCGGAGATATGATTGATAGACAACAAGCAGCAGAAATTATCTCCAATCAATTAGCTTCTATTTCTCAAGAGAAGAATATCTTGATAGAGGGAGGCAATTCCTACACATTGCCCTATGCTTCTATTATAGTTAATATGCCATTGGAGGATAGTGGTTATGATATTGTAGATCAAAGAATTCCTTTTTATCAGATGGTTGTTAGTGGATATGTAAACTATGCTGGTGACTCAAGAAATCTGGTTTCAGACAGAAAATATTATTCGCTTTTAAGCTTAGAAACCGGAGCTCTTCCATATTATACGTTAGCAGCAGCCAAATCAGAAGTTGTAAAAGGAACTAAGTATGCTGAATTATATTCGTTTAATTTTGAGCAGTGGCGAGATGAAATAATTGACTACTATTATGAAATGTACCCTATATATAGACAGATACATGGTCAAAAATTCCTTCAACATCAAATATTAGATGATGGAGTTACAAAAAGTACTTACGAGAATGGTTTATCTATTATCGTTAATTATAATTCTCACCCGATGGAATATGACGGAATAGTAATAGGTGCTAATGATTATTGTCTACTGGAGGAGGAGTAGAAATGAAAAAGAACTTTTTTAAGTTAAGTTTAAAGCAGAAGCAGAATTATGCAGGTTATCTTTGGATTTCTCCTTTTATTATTGGGTTTATTTTCTTCTTCTTAGCTCCTATGATTCAGTCGTTTCTATTTAGTGTGAGTGAATTAAAGTTTACCCCTGATGGGTATGAGCTTAATTTCGTTGGTATGCAAAATTTTGTTTACGCAGTAACAGTAGATCCTAATTTCAATCAATATTTTACTGAAACTATATTAGGAGTATTAGTTAACATACCGGCTGTTATTATGTTTAGTTTTTTCGTAGCAAGCTTATTAAATCAAAAATTTAAGGGAAGAACGGTTGCTAGAATAATATTTTTCCTGCCAGTAATTTTAACAGCTGGCGTGTTACATCAGTTAGAAGTGGAAGATTTAATGCATCTGACTATGCAGGATGAAGGAAGTGTCATGCTGTCTGCGGCAATGGTTAGGGATTTTTTATTAGATATGAGTCTCCCTCAAGTCTTAATTGATTATGTAATATTGGCTGCTGGCAATATCCCGCAGCTAATAGAGTATTCTGCTATTCCTATATTAATCTTTTTGGCCGGATTACAGTCTATCCCTTCTCATCTCTATGAATGTGCCACAATTGAAGGAGCTACTGGCTGGGAGACTTTTTGGAAAATAACATTTCCATTAGTTTCTCCTCTGTTTTTAACTAATATTATATTTATTATTGTATATTCTTTTACTGCCCCTGGGAATACGCTTGTTGACTACATTTATTCATTAACCTGGGGTAGAGGGATATTTGGTGTTAGTGTTGCCATGAGCTTAATGTATTTCTTAGCTATAAGCATTATTCTAGTAGTTGTTGGTCTGATAGTAGAGAGAAATGTATTTTACATGGAATGACATGAAGTATATATAAAAGGGGTTATAACTTATGAATCTAGTTATAAAAAAGAGATTAAATGATATCAGTTGGGCTGCTGTACGGGGTGTTTTAATCATTGGTTTGTGTTTTTTAATCGTCTATCCACTTTTTATTAAATTTGCAACTACTTTGATGACAGAGAAGGATATATTTGATAGAACTGTTCGGTGGGTACCACGGAATTTTAGTATTTCCCGAGTAGCTAATCATTATCTTGAAGTGGCCCAAAACATGAATTATCTAAGAGCATCTTTAAATTCACTATTATTTTCTCTCGCGATTAGTGTATGTCAACTTATATCTTGTACAGTAATTGGTTATGGTTTTGGTCGCTTTGATTTTAAGGGAAAGGGAATCCTATTTGGTCTAGTAATATTTACGCTTGTAGTTCCTCCTCAGATGATTGCCATACCTTTATTTTTAAATTTTAGGTATTTTGATCTTTATGGTTTACTACCGGGAGATGGGTTCAATTTAATTGGGACGTTTTGGCCGTTTTTACTCACTGCATTAACTGGGACAGGTTCAAGAAATGGCTTGTTTATTTATATTGCCCGACAGCATTTCCGGGGCATGCCACGAGCTCTGGAGGAGTCGGCATATATTGACGGGGCAGGTCAGCTTAGAACATTCTTTACAATAATGCTGCCTGGAGCAATACCTATTATGGTAGTAATATTTCTTTTTTCGTTTGTTTGGCAATGGAATGATATATTCTTTACATCTGTATTCATGAGAGGTGGTATGCCATTACTTCCCTTTAGTCTCCAACATCTGACGGGACAATATCATTGGAGTATCAGTGAGGAGTTCAAAACAATTGTCAATAATACAGGTATGATATTGTTTATAATTCCATTGTTGCTAATTTATGTGTTCTTACAACGTTACTTTATTGAGAGTATTGAAAGAACCGGGATTGTTGGTTAAATTCTATAATAGAATAGTTGTCATGAAAAAATTCCTCTTTAAAACAGAGGATTTTTTCCATCTTTGACTAAAATAGGATATTATAAGGGAGGATGAGATTAAATGGTAAAGGATATGGATCTAACTGCACAATTACCAAATGGTCAAATGTTTGAGTTCTGGGAAGTAGAGCAAGAATATGAGAGAGAAATTCATGTTGATAATCAGAATCCAGTCGCTTCTGATGATAATGAAGGTACTATAGCGAAACCTTTCAAGACCATTAACAAGGCGGCCCAGATAGCGACCCCCGGTACTAGAGTTTTCATTCATAAAGGAACGTATCGGGAAACAGTTCAGCCTGTCAGGGGCGGGAGTGGCCCTGAAAACATGATTAGTTATGAAGCATATAATGGGGAAGAAGTAATCATTAAAGCTTCTGTTGAGGTAAAAGAGTTTAAAGAAAGTGTTGGATGGAGAATTGGTAGAGGACTTGATCGCAGTATCCTTGAAGGAATAAATATTTGGGAAATTGAACTGGAACCCGAAGACTTCAAAGGATATAATCCTTTTTGTGCTGTAAACATCCTCCACGATCGGCTGTATATTGAATATGGTAAGACAGATATGACTTCTTACTTAAATAGAAGAGGAATGGTATTCGTCGATGGTAAGCCGATGAAACAGGTGCCCCTCTATTATATGTTGGGGCAAGAAGAAAATACTTACTGGGTGGAAGCTAACGGACAGAAAGTACATATTCGCCTTGCCGGGGATGATGATCCAGCAAATCACATTATTGAATTGACTAATAAAGAGCAGTGTTTTGCGCCAAAAATTCCTTTTCTATCTTATATAAGAGTGAAGGGATTAACTTTGGCTCATGCTGCAACCGGTGCTCCGGTACCTCAGCGAGGAGCACTCTCTTGTTACCGTGGACATCACTGGATAATTGAGGATTGCACTATAGATTGGGCTAACGGCACCGGGATCGATTGTGGTAATGAGTGCTGGCATCATACACGGATTGAAGGTCAGATCATCGGAAACACGATAATTAGGAGAAATATTATTAAGGATGTTGGTGTATGCGGGATTGCCGGCATGTTTGTGAGCAGCATGTTAATCGAAGATAATCTAATTGTAGGTACGGGTTGGCAGCGGATGGAACTTTCTTGGGAAGCCGGTGGGATTAAGCTGCATAACTCTGTTAATTCACTTATTAGGCGTAATATTATAAGGGAGTGCTATGGTTGTGATGCTCTATGGTTAGATGTTGGAAATGAAAATAATCGTATTACATCTAATCTTTTTCTTGATGGTATAGATTCCAGAGAACATATATTTATAGAGTGCACGCGTGACGCAGAAAACCTTATTGATAATAATATTATCTGGAATGTTGAAGGCAGATATGATCGAGATGCAGTACCAGAAGAACCTGGTTCATCCGGTTGGTATAAGACGACGGAATTAGATATAAAGAATGGTTATGGGATCTATTTAGAAGGTACAGATCGGCTTAGAATGGTTAACAATCTTATAGGGAAATGCCACAAAGCAGGATTCTTTGCAAAGGTGGTAGCTTTCCGATTGACTTGGAAACGAGGAGGTACTTCCCGAGAAAATAAGTTTTATAACAATATTTTCTATGACTGCGGAGAAGCAGCAATAATTATGCCAAATGAGCATAACAAGGCTGAAGGAAATGTCTACGCTAAGATGCCCGGTGGTTATCTGCGGGTAATGTATCCTGAACCTGAAATGTGCCTTGATCTCGAAACATGGCAGGAGTTTTGTGGGTTTGACAAAACAGGGGCTGTTGCTGATCTAGAAATTAGTATTAATTCAGAGGATCTGATTATGGAGATTACATTAAAAGATGAGCTTCCTAAGGTTGCATCAGACGAAAAAATTGTCACAGATTATTTCGGAAATATGGAAGAGGGGCCAAGATTTGCAGGACCTTTTTCCGGATTGAAGGGTGGGAAGGTTAGGTTTAATATTGATCCAAGGAAAAAGTCTGAACGTGCATAGCTTTTAAAAATAATAAAAGTACAGGGAGTGGTAGGTTATGAAAAGATATTTTGCTTTGTGTACATTGATAGTAATGATATTTGCAGTATCTTCATTAGTAGTGGCTGCTGATATTAATACTGAAGGGAGAGAAAACATGAATAATATCGAAGTAACACATGTACCTGTTGAATATAGGCAGGCAGTTTCTAGAGAATTGAAAGGCAGTCTTAAAGAGGCTGCATATCCTGTAAGAAACTATATAAATACAGCACGACAGCTTGTGACAGATCAAGAGATTAGTAGTGAAGAAGCAGGGCGAGAGACTGTTCAGGGTGAGGCAATAACAAAAAAATGCAATGTTTATTTACCACCGGGGTATGACGCAGAAGATAAAGATACCAAGTATGATGTACTTTACCTACTTCATGGAGTCGGAGGAAACCGATATGAATGGCTCTATGGTAGTGGGCAAGAGGGCGGTAACTTTGTTATATTGAACATATTTGACCATCTAATTATAAACGGGGAAATAGACCCATTGATTGTGGTCTTTCCAGAAGGAAGAAGTTCACATGATTGGGGGGATACGGCCTTTAATTCTCACCAAACAAACATCTTGGGCTTCTATTACTTTGATTATGAGTTGAGATATGACCTTATTCCTTTTATCGAATCTAACTATAATACATACGCTAATATAAATGATACATCAGCTGAAGCAATTGAGTATAATCGAAAACATAGAGCGATTGCCGGCCTTTCTATGGGAGGAATGCAAGCTTTGAATTTGACTCTCAGTGGTTATAGGCATGATTCTGTGCGCTTTACAAACACAGTAGGAGGCTTTGGCAATGGCCTTGATAAAACTATAATAACACCGGGTATGCAAGACTTGTTCGCATATGTAGGAGCCTTTTCAAATGCACCAACATCAAGTGATGGTTTGACTTTGGGTCGTGGCATAGCTTCGTCAGAACACAAAATTAATCTATTATACATTACTTGTGGCGATGCTGATGGTATAGCAATGCATAGTTACCGAACTGCGGTTAATGGATTAAAGGAAACTGCAGGAGCTAATGTAGACAGCTATTATCAGGTAGTTATGAGAGGACGAGGACATGATTTTAGTGTGTGGAATAATGGTGCTTATAATTTTGCTCGACTTTGTTTCAGCAAGCAAGGTGAAGCAAAACAGGATGTTGTAACTTTGACCCTCAACTAGTGAAAGGAGAATGAAATATGCTGAGAGAAGTACGCGTTGAAAATGGTGTCGTACGTGGATTGCCAGCAGCTGATCCACGTATCACAAGTTATAAAGGAATCCCATTCGCCGCACCTCCCGTCGGTAAAAACCGCTGGCGTGCGCCACAACCGAAGGAAGATTGGGAAGGAGTTCTAGAAGCATTTCAATTCGCACCGATATCGATGCAAGCCACACCGGGCATTAATCAGGATAACATCTATGACAGGGAATGGCATGTAGATCCGGACATACCCATGAGTGAAGATTGTCTTTACCTTAATGTATGGACACCGGCTAAAAGTGCTGATGAAAAACTTCCTGTGTTTGTCTGGTATTTTGGCGGAGGATTGCAGGTTGGTTATCCTTCGGAAATGGAGTTTGATGGAGAACGTCTTGCTCGTAGAGGAATGGTTGTGGTAACAATTAATTACCGTTTAAATGTATTTGGATTCTTGTGTCACCCTGAAATAACTAGCGAAGCTCCAAATGCTCCAGCGAATTTCGGTAATCTTGATCAGCAGTTTGCAACCCAATGGGTTAAACGCAATATTGCAGCCTTTGGAGGAGATCCGAACAATATCACCATTGGTGGACAGTCTGCCGGTGGCGGGAGTGTACTCAGTCAGTTAACTTCTCCTCAGAATGAAGGATTATGTCAGCAGGCAATTATCCAAAGCGGTATGTTTACTCCATTGTACCCGCACAATCGCATGCCAGGTCCTGGACGCACACTTGAAAATGCTGAAAATGAAGGTGTCAAATTTTTCGACTTCCTTGGAGTGTCCTCGCTTGCAGAAGCTCGTAAACTAGATGGTGAATTCATTCGGACCAAGGCACTTGAGTATAGGAGCTTTTGGGGCACGGTTATAGACAATAAGTTTTGTGTAGGCAATTCTTTTGATCTGTTTTTGGAAAATAAGCGTTTGATGGTACCGGTGCTGATAGGTCACACTTCTTCTGAGTTTTTCAGCAAACCAAATGTAAAAACCAAAGATGAACTTAAAGATATGGCCGTCAAGATGTTTGGCGATAACGCTGATGAGTTCCTCAGATTGTGTCAGTTTGAGTCAGGTACCATAGAGGAAATAGTAGAAAGGGCTGCAGTAAGTGGTATCGAGTACGCTATTCGTGTTGCAGGTAAAGCAAATGTTGATACGGGAGCGAATGTACCAATCTATTATTACAATTTTGATGCTGAAATACCGGGATGGGATAATCCAGGAACCTTCCATTCTGTTGATCTCTGGTTCTTTTTTGAGACATTAGCCAAATGCTGGAGACCATTTGTTGGTAAACATTATGATCTCGCACGCCAGATGTGTAATTATTGGGCTAATTTTATTCGCAGTGGTGATCCCAATGGCAAAGATGTAACAGGCGAAGATATGCCTCAATGGAATCCGTATACTCCGGATGAACCGTTCGGAATGGTATTCAAAGATAAGCCTGAGTTTACCAGGGAAGAACCCAGTGATCTTATGAACTTTCTAGTGGACGAATTTAGTCCTAGAAAACAGTAAATTATCTGCTGAGTTAATAATTAGGATATGCTTAAACATACTAAGCGATTAAATAGCAGATTTCAATGAGTGGGTAGAATATAGAAATCTATAATAGTGAAAAAGTGAGGCAGTACAATGATATACAAAAGTGCAAGTATAGTATTAGTCGCTTTTATGGTTGTTACAGTGTTGCCTTGGTTTAATGCTACTGCAGAAACAAATTTCCTACAAGCTGACCAACCCAATTTGAAATTATGGTATGATAGACCGGCACAAGACTGGGAATCAGAGGCTCTACCTTTGGGTAACGGTTTCATCGGTGCTATGGTTTTTGGAGGTGTAGAAAGAGATAGAATTCAAATAAATGAAAAAACCCTTTGGTCTGGTGGGCCTGGA
>JAAZMN010000041.1 GCA_012798795.1 Bacillota bacterium
ACAGTAACGAGCGAGGATTTTTTTGTTACAGTTAAACGGGGAGAGCAAGATAAAATCACAACTGAAATAACATATTTTGAAAACTTAAAACTTCCGTTAACTACAGATACAGTAATTGGCATGATTTCAGCATATCAAGAACAAAAACTGTTAGGAACCATGTATCTTAATCCCGAACAAAACATAGAGAAAGGAAGTATTTTTGTTCTGATTATAAGAACGGCAAACAGTATAATTGACGCTCTATTAAAGGGGAGCTGATTGGCTTCCCTTTTTTAAATTGTTTATTTTCTTAATGCAGGAAATTTAGATTAGAGAGGCGAATTCAAAACAATAATCGAATTTTAAAAAAATGTAGATGAAGAGAGGGGAGGAACTACGTTGCTGTCAAGCAAAACCGTTGACCGAGCCCTAATTATTTCTGTTGAAGGAGAACTTGATTTACATACTGCTCCGCCTTTTAAAGAATATATTGACGAAAAACTGGCCAATAATTCAGATATAAAAGATTTAGTTCTACAAATGGAAAAGATTAAATTTATTGACAGCTCAGGTTTGGGAGTAATTCTCGGACGCTATAAGCTGATTAAAGAACGTGGAGGCAGGTTAATTTTTGTTACTTGTAGTCCTCAAGTCTATAGAATACTGAAATTATCCGGTATGCAAAAGATTGCTTACTTTACTGATTCAGTTAAAGAAGCGCTATCTTTATGATTAGGGAGGAGTAATAAATGGAGAATAAAAATTGGATGAAATTAGAATTCCCGAGTGAATCAGTAAATGTATTATTTGCTCGGACAGCAGTTGCAGTCTTCGCTTCCCAGCTGGAAATTACTCTGGAAGAGCTTGAAGATATTAAAGTAGCTGTTTCTGAAGCTGTATCTAATTCTGTTATCCACGGTTATCGCGATAGTCATGGAACTATTTTATTAAGTGCCGAAATTTCTGATAATGCTTTTGTAGTTACTGTGGAGGATTACGGCTGTGGCATCCCCGATATAGAACAAGCTAAGGAAACCGGTTATACCACAATTCCGCAGGAAAGAATGGGATTAGGTTTAATTTTCATTTATGAACTTATGGACAAAGTATCGATTACTTCTGAGGTAAACCAGGGTACAAAGGTTGTTATGACAAAAGAATTTGTTTTACAAGCAACTTAAGGGTGTAATTCGTGAACAGTTGGCATCTGGAGTTGCCACATCATAAAATCTTAGCAGATGAAGAAGTACGAAAACTTCTTTATCAAGCGCAAATCGGGGATCAACAGGCGCGCGAAAAACTGATTGAATGCAATTTACGCTTAGTGGCCAGTATCATCAGGCGTTTTGAGTATCGCGGTATTGAAATTGACGATTTATTTCAGATTGGTTGTATCGGATTAGTTAAAGCTATTGATGATTTTGATCTGTCGTATGATGTAAAGTTTTCTACTTATGCCGTACCGAAAATTATTGGCGAAGTAAAAAGGTATATTCGAGAATCAGGACCTTTGCGTGTTTCTCGGTCTTTAAAACAGTTGGCAAGCAGAGGTATTGCTGTAAAGGACCATCTTACAGCAAAATTAGGCCGCACTCCATTAATCAGTGAAATAGCAGGAGAGCTAGGTGTTACTAGCGAAGAATTAACTGCTGCTTTAGATGCGGTTTCTCCCGTGGTATCATTACAAGAAATCATATATGAGGATGACGGCAACCCCATATCATTAGCGGATCAAATGCAAATAACGATTGAGGATTCGTCGTTATATCTTAAAGATATCCTCAATAGTTTAGATGAAGAAGAACGCCGTTTATTACTTTTACGTTATTTTGCCGAAAAAAGTCAGACAGAAGTAGCAGCCGAATTTGGCATATCTCAAGCTCAAGTATCACGAATTGAAACACGCATTTTACATGAACTACGCAATCAGCTTGAAACGAAGGGATGATGAACTCAAAGTGGGTGCCGATCTGCATCTTCATACTATTGCCTCAGATGGAAGTTGGGAACCTGATGAACTTATTCATACAGCTGAAAATATCGGGTTATCAACAATTTCAATTACCGACCATGATACTATTGATAGTATTTTACCTGCATTTAAGGCAAATTCCAGTAATCTGGAAATTATTCCCGGTATAGAATTCAGTACCGAGTATAGCAACACTGAAATTCATATTTTGGGTTATGGAATTGATATAAATGATGTTCGTCTGCTCAATGTATTAGATGAATTGCAGAAAGAGCGGATCAAACGAGCTATTGCAATAATTGAGCGCTTAAACAATTTGAATTTGGATATTGATTATCAGACGGTGAAAAGATTAGCGGGCAGTGGAACCATTGGACGTGTACATATTGCCCAAGCTCTTATTGAACAAGGGTATACAACTAGTATAAGCGAAGGTTTTTCCCAATATCTTAATCGCAATGCACCTGCTTATGTACCGAGGAAGAAACAGTCACCTCATCAAGCTATAGCAGCTATTTTAGCAGTGGGAGGCGCCCCTGTTTTAGCACATCCCGGAATATTTGATAATGATGATATCATTCCGGAGCTAAAATCTGCCGGTTTAGTAGGTTTAGAAATAATTCACCCATATCATTCGGCAGAGCAAATTAAGCATTACTTTTCATTGGCGCAGTCCTTCGGATTATTACCTACAGGAGGCTCAGATTGTCATGGACGGGGAGGAAAAGATCGGGTATATATAGGAACAATTGAAATACCTGATCAATGGGTTTTCCAACTTAAGTCATATTTAGGAATTTAGTCTTGTGTTTCCTAGTTTTACTTGCAGGTTTGCCATTAACTAAAGACGAATAAGACGTAACATAACAAAAAACTATCTACTGCCTCGTTTTTAATACTAGTAATCACAAAAAGGAGTGGCATGTGTTATGAACCTGCATGGTGACAAGGTGATGTTAAGACCAATTCAAAAAGAGGACTTTGACAGAATTGTGTATTGGAGCAGTTTACCTGAAATTACGCGTTTCAGTGAGGGGGATTACCCAACTAATTTAGCACAATGTGATTCATGGTATAAACGTTTAAAAAGTAATCGTTACCAAGAAAGATTTGCTATTATCTTAGATAATAATATCATTGGAGATATCGAATTGGATCATATTGCCTGGCGCAGTGGTGATGCAGAGCTGCGCATCCGTATAGGTGAAGTAGATTTATGGGATCACGGATACGGTACAGACGCAATTTGTACATTACTGAAGCACGCTTTTTATACACTGAATTTATCTCGAATTTATTTAAAGGTATATACTGACAATTATCGGGCTATCAGCTGTTATCATAAAGCTGGATTCATCAAAGAAGGTAAACTTAGCCGACGATTTAATGATAGGTATTTTCGGGAGATTTTTCTGATGAGAATTTTAAAAAAGGAATTCGAACGAAAATATAATCTGATAAATCAGGTCGGATAACAATAAAGTAAA
>JAAZMN010000042.1 GCA_012798795.1 Bacillota bacterium
AACTTTAAGTTTAATCTCTGCTCTTTAAACGTGACTTCCGTAATTATATTACGTTGTCCATTATTGTTGACAGAGCTTTGTAACTAATTAAAGTTACTCCGCACTTCTGCTGTTTAGTTTTCAAAGTTCTTGCTGCTCAGTACAAATGAGCAACATCCTCATTCTACCATGAATATTATAACATGTCAATATAAATAATAACCCCAAAAATCCTTACTGACAATGAAACGCAATGCCGCTAGAAATTGCCCTAGCGGCAGAATATATATTAACACTCGCGTTATCATATGTCAAGAGATTTTGCAAAACTTTTTTTAGAGAAAGTAGTGGAAAAGCGATAATGTTTCATTAGAAGACAAGGGAAAATGTCCCGAGTCCTGAAAATAACCTCGTAAGATTATTTTATAACGAGGTGAATCTAATGAGAAAGGTTGAATTAACAATGACAAATTTATTCTTCATCTTTCCCTATAATATGTGCTGCAGCAACTACTTTGTCTTTTTCTTGCAGTTTCATTAAGATAACCCCTTGAGTATTACGGCTAAATTGTGATATGTCAGCTACTGCCATGCGAATCATGATTCCCTCCAATGAAATCAACATAATTTCATGATTTTCATGCACAACCTTGGCAGCAATTAAGAGACCGGTTTTGTCTGTTTTATTTAAAGTTTTAACACCTTTACCTCCGCGATTGGTAACCCGATATTCATCAATTGAAGTACGTTTACCATAGCCACCTTCTGAAACGACTAATAATTCTGCTCCAGGAACTACTACTCCCATACTAATAACATAATCATCTTTGTCTAACTGGATTCCCTTTACACCTTGGGTATCTCTGCCAGTTGCTCTTACATGAGTTTCTGAAAAACGGATGGCTTTTGCATCTGCTGTAACTAAAATCAGTTCTTGATTTCCGTCTGTTAGTTTTACACTTACTAGTTCATCATCATCAACTAATGAAATGCAGATTAAACCTCCTACCCGAGGGCTGTCATATTCAGCTAAAACAGTCTTTTTCACAATACCATTTTTCGTAGCCATAGTTAGATAAAGATCATCCGAATACTCGCTGATAGGGATAGTTGCTTCAATTCTCTCTCCTGGCGTTAATTGTACTAAGTTGACAGCGGCAATTCCTCGTGCACTCCTGCCAGCTTCCGGAATTTCATGACCTTTCAAACGATAAACTCTGCCTTTATTAGTAAAGAACAATACATAATTATGGGTACTGGTTACAAATAATTGTTCAACAAAATCTTCTTCTTTCGTATGAATAGCAGTAATTCCCCGCCCACCTCTTCGTTGGGAACGGTAAGTATCCACAGGCAGACGCTTGATATAACCTTGATGAGTTAAGGTAACTACGATATCTTCTTCTGCAATTAGATCCTCAATTTCAAGATTAGAATCATCTCTAACTATCATTGTCCTTCTTTCATCACTAAATAGTTCTTTAATCTCCAGCAATTCATCTTTTACTATATTATATACTAAATTCATATCTCCCAAGATAGTACGCAGCCTTTTTATTGTCTGTAGCAGCTGTTCATACTCTAATTCAATTTTTTCTCTTTCTAAGCCAGTTAAGCGGCGAAGCTGCATATCAAGTATGGCTGTTGCTTGACGTTCAGACAGCTCAAATCTTATCATGAGAGTTTCTCGTGCTTTCTGATCATTTTTTGAACTGCGGATTATTTTAATAATCTCATCAATATGATCTAGGGCTATTAATAATCCTTCTCTGATATGAGCATCACTTTCAGCTTTCTTTAATTCACTTTTACAGCGCCTAATGATTATTTCTTTTTGATGTTCAATATAATGGAGTAATACTTCTTTTATATTTAATACTTTTGGTTCCCCGTCAACTAAAGCCAGCATAATCACGCCGAAAGTATTTTGCAGTTGAGTATGTTTATACAAACGATTAAGCACCACATGAACATTGGCATCTCTTCTCAATTCTATAACTATTCGCATTCCGGTTCGGTCAGATTCATCTCTCAAATCAGTAATACCATCTACTTTTTTATCTCTAACCAATTGAGCAATTTTTTCAATCAATCGAGCCTTATTTACGTTATAAGGAAGTTCTGTAATTAAAATTCGCTGTTTGCCGTTGTTCATCTGTTCAATCTGGCTCTTAGCTCTTACAATTATTTTTCCTCTGCCTGTCTTATAAGCACTTTTTATACCTTCTCTTCCCAAAATCAATCCACCAGTGGGAAAATCCGGGCCTAAAATAACCTGATTTAATTCTTCAATTGTAGTATTAGCATCATCAATCAGCATGATTATTCCATCGATAACCTCACCTAAATTATGAGGGGGAATATTTGTTGCCATTCCCACTGCAATTCCGGCCGCTCCGTTAACCAGCAAATTTGGAAATCTGCTGGGTAATACTGACGGTTGATCAATGGTTTCATCAAAATTAGGTACAAAATCTACTGTATCTTTGTCGATATCTCGCAGCATTTCCGTTGCCAATCGAGATAATCTTGCTTCTGTATACCGCATGGCTGCAGGAGGATCTCCATCTACACTGCCGAAATTACCATGACCATCCACTAATTGATATCTGTATGAAAAAGGTTGAGCCATTCTTACCAGTGCATCATATATTGCTGAATCACCATGTGGGTGAAATTTACCCATTACCTCTCCCACAATTGCTGCAGATTTTTTGTAAGCACGATCATAACGTAAACCTAATTCACCCATCCCATAAAGAATCCTGCGCTGAACTGGTTTTAAACCATCTCGTACATCCGGCAGTGCCCGCTCTACAATTACACTCATAGCATAGTTAATGTATGATTTCTTCATTTCATCTTCTATTTTAATAGGAACTATTTTTCCGTCATGAAAATTCAAATTCATAAATATAACTCCTTTGGAATCTGTTTACTCCTTTACAGAGTTTTATATATCCAGATTACTGACTGTCTTAGCATTAGCTTCAATAAATTCACGTCTCGGTTCTACTTTTACACCCATCAACGTACTGAAAATCTCATCAGCTGCAATTACATCTTCTAATCTTAACTGCAGTATAATTCTTTTTTCAGGATTCATCGTAGTCTCCCACAGCTGCTCCGCATTCATTTCTCCCAAGCCTTTATAGCGTTGAATTGTTATTCCCTGCCTGCCTATGTCATTCAAGAGAGCATCTAATTCTTGGTCAGAATATAAATAATATTCCTTTCTGCGCTTCTTAACTTGATATAACGGCGGCATAGCAATATATATATGACCATTTTCCAGTAATGGCTGCATATATCGATAAAAGAAAGTTAAAAGGAGTGTGCGGATATGTGCTCCGTCCACGTCAGCATCAGTCATTATAATTATTTTGTTATACCGCAGCTTTGAAAGATCAAATTCCTCGGACACTCCAGTACCGAAAGCAGTTATCATCGAGCCTATTTCATTATTTGCCAGAATACTGTCTAGTCTAGCTTTTTCAACATTTAATATTTTACCACGTAGTGGTAAAATTGCTTGAAATCTTCTATCTCTGCCTTGTTTAGCGGTACCTCCAGCTGAATCACCCTCAACTATATATAATTCGCATAATTCCGGATCATTCAAACTGCAGTCTGCCAATTTACCTGGTAAGGAGGAAACTTCCAACGCATTTTTTCTGCGTGTTAGCTCTCTAGCTTTTCGAGCAGCTAATCGAGCCCTAGCAGCCGAAAGGCATTTTTCAATAATTTTCTTTGCATCTGTGGGCTGCTCTTCTAAATAAGTTGAGAATTGTTCGCCTACTATAGATTCAACAATTCCTCTCATTTCACTGTTACCCAATTTTGTTTTTGTTTGGCCTTCAAACTGAGGATCACGCAGCTTAACACTGATAATTGCTGTTAAACCTTCTCTACCATCTTCACCACTTAAATTTTCTTCATTTTGTTTGATCAAATTACTCTTGCGCCCATAGTCATTAAGGGTGCGGGTGAGTGCCGATTTAAAACCGACTAAATGCGTTCCACCTTCATGAGTATTAATATTATTAGCAAAAGTTAAAATTGTTTCGGTATAACTGTCCGTATATTGTAACGCAACTTCTACTTTCACATCTTCTTCTTCTTTATAAATATAAATGGGATCTGAATGAAGCTCATTCTTATTTCTATTTAAGTATTTAACAAATGAGCTAATTCCACCTTCATAATAGTATTTGTTCTGCCGCCCTGTACGGTGGTCAAAGAAAGTTATGGTAACCCCTTTGTTTAAAAATGCTAATTCTCGTAGACGATAAGTTATAGTATCGTCGCTAAACTCAGTTGTTTCAAATATCTGGTCATCAGGTTTAAAAACAATTTCAGTTCCACGCCGCTTTGTTTTTCCAATTACTTCTAGATCAGCTTGAGGAACTCCCCGGTGATAACGCTGAAAATAATGTGAACCGTCTGTATATACATTTACTTCCAACCATTCTGACAAAGCGTTTACAACTGATAATCCTACTCCGTGTAATCCTCCGGAGACTTTATAACCGCTGTCTTCTTGACCAAATTTTCCTCCGGCATGCAACATTGTTAATACAGTTTCAACAGCAGATTTATTAGTTTTGGCAACAATACCCACTGGAATACCTCTACCGTTATCATAAACTTTTACTGAACCATCCTGCATAATTTCAACACTAATAGTATCACAATATCCGGCTAATGCCTCATCTATACTATTGTCAACTATTTCTACAACAAGATGGTGCAATCCACGTGCATCAGTGCTGCCGATATACATTCCAGGACGACGCCTAATAGCTTCTAATCCTTCTAAAACTTGAATTTGTTCCGAAGTATATTTTGATGTATTAATATTATTTTCCAATATTACATCTACTCCCTATACATGATTGCTTTACATTAAGACTTACACCAAGATCGTAATATAACCCTGGTTATATGTCAAATTATCGTCAAATTCTTTATTTAAAGAATTCTTTTGCCCTTTTATATAACGTTATAGAAGAAATTGGCGACAGATATACTTTATCCATTGTAATAATAAACGAATTAGGTTTATCTGTAAGACTAACTACAAATCCTTCATCATTGGCTATTTCTAAAAACTCCTCGGTGCTTGCTGAAAAACCTGTAGTATCATAATCAATAATGGCTATTATGTTTTTCACAAGAATACTTACTTCTTGTCCAATATGTAAAAACATAAACTCATCGCCTTTCTGTAACTTGTCCAGATTCAACAAAGAATACCGAAGCATTTTGTAGCAATTCCGGTTCAAAATCAGATATATCAGTGGTTGTAATGATAGTCTGAACTTTTTTATCCAGCAGTTTAAGCAAGTATTTTTTTCTCAGTTCATCTAATTCAGACATGACATCGTCAAGTAATATAACCGGGTATCTCCCTGTTTCAGATTTCATATATTCTAACTCAGCTAAACGACAGGATAAAACGGCTGTCCTTTGTTGACCTTGACTTGCATATCTTTTTGCATCCAATTGATTAATCAAAAAAATAAAATCATCTCTTTGAGGTCCTACCAAAGAATATCCTCTGAGTAATTCAAATGGCTTTTCCTCAGCCAAAGCATAACTAAACCGGCTTTTTATCGTTTGGTAGTCGTAATCTAATTGTTCGTTGTTCTCAGCATAAAAAGGACTGTAACGAAGTATTAATTCTTCTTGATTATTGCTTAATTTACGGTGAATTAAACGACTAAGCAGCCCCAATTTGTAAATCATTTCTGCACGCTGCACCATTAATCTAGTGCCTACCTCAATTAACTGTTCATCCCAAACTTCCAGCATCTTTTCATATTTATTTTTATGCGCAATATCTTTAAGTAGTGAATTGCGGTGAACCAATATTTTTTGATAATCCGCCAACAAACTGCGATAACCGGCATTTACTTGGGATATTTCCAGATCCATAAATCTTCTTCTTTGACCAGGTGAGCCTTTAATTAAACTTAAATCTTCCGGACTGAATAATACCACATTAAAATTACCCACAAACTCTTTTTGTTGGGTTTCTTTAGTATTACATTTAATGCTTTTTACTGCAATATTACTGATAGTAATCTCCAATTTATGAACAGCATCTCTTTGAATTTTTCCAGAAATTAAACTGCTTATTTCATTATGCTTAATCATTTCCGATTCTTTAGACGCTCTAAAAGATTTGGCTGCAGCTAATAAGTATATTGCTTCCAGTATATTAGTTTTTCCTTGAGCATTATTGCCAACTAAAATATTAATATGAGGAGCAAATTCCAAATCCAACTGCTTATAGTTGCGAAAATTCCGCAGCTTTAAACTCTTAATATTCATTTTATACTACCTTAAATTGTCTATTTCCGATGGTTACAATATCATTGCGATATACTCTTTTTCCCCGCCTGGTTTCAATTCTTCCATTTAATGAAACTTCACCGTTTTTAATCAAGTATTTAGCTTCTCCTCCACTGCTAACAGCATTGGCCCATTTTAGAAACTGATCTAAATCAATCGATTCTGTGTTTATTTCTATAATCTCCATCTTATTCCTCCTGATTAACTTAGACGAATAGGCATTAATAAATATTTTTGTTCTTCTTCATTATCCGGTTTAAGCAGACATTGTCTTAAATCAGAATTAAAATTAAAAATAATGTCATCAGC
>JAAZMN010000043.1 GCA_012798795.1 Bacillota bacterium
ATTGATAAGATTAAATATGAAGGTAAAGAGAGTAAGAATCCACTGGCATTTAAGCACTATAACCCTGATCAGATGATAGGCGATAAAACCATGGAAGAGCATCTAAGGTTTTCTATAGCCTACTGGCACACCTTTACGGCTAAAGGTGCAGATCCTTTTGGTGCAGCTACTATGTTTCGCCCGTGGGAGCGGCTGAGTGACCCTGTTGATCAAGCAAAGGAGCGGTTAATTGGAGCTTTTGAGTTTATGAGTAAACTGACTGTTCCTTTCTTTTGTTTTCATGATCGGGATATTGCACCGGAAGGTCTCACTTTACAAGAAACCAACAAAAATTTGGATGTCATTGTTGATTTGGCCAAACAGTTAATGAAAGAAACAGGGATTAAACTTCTGTGGGGTACAGCTAATCTATTTAATCATCCTCGCTATGTGCACGGAGCAGCTACTTCTAATAATGCTGATGTTTTTGCTTATGCAGCTGCTCAAGTAAAAAAAGCACTTGAAGTTACAAAAGAACTTGGTGGTTTAAACTTTGTATTTTGGGGCGGTCGGGAAGGATATGAAACTCTGCTTAATACCGACATGGCTTTGGAGATGGATAATTTTGCCCGATTTTTGCACATGGCAGTTGATTATGCGAAAGAAATTGGATTTACCGGTCAATTTTTGATTGAACCTAAGCCAAAAGAGCCTACTAAACATCAGTATGATTTTGATGCAGCCTCAGTATTAAGCTTTTTAAGAAAATATGACTTGAATAAACATTTTAAATTGAATATTGAAGCTAATCATGCTACATTATCAGGACATACTTTCCAGCATGAATTGCATTATGCCCGTATAAACGGAGCCTTAGGCAGTGTAGATGCCAATCAAGGTGATATGCTGCTTGGTTGGGATACGGATCAGATGCCTACCAATATTTATAGTACCACGCTTGCTATGTATGAAATATTGAAGAACGGTGGCTTAGCTCCTGGCGGGCTAAATTTTGATGCAAAAGTAAGAAGAGCTTCATTTGAATTAGATGATTTGTTCTATGGCCATATTGCCGGTATGGATGCATTTGCTTACGGCTTAAAGGTTGCTTATAAGCTGTTGGAATCAAAAGAGTTAGAGGAGTTCGTCAATGAGCGGTATGCTAGTTATCGTTCAGGTATCGGTGCAGATATTGTTGGTGAAAAAGTCGGATTTAAAGAATTGGAAGCATACGCCCTTAAGAATCCTAGTATTACCAATTACTCAGGAAGACAAGAAATGCTTGAGGCTATTGTAAATCAGTATTTAATTGGAGGCTGATATTGCTTATTGTTAGTCTTTACATACAGATACGCTGCTCAAGGTTAAGGTGATGAAAGGTACATGGGAGTAAGAAAGATTATATCAGAGCGGAAAGTTATCATTTAATCAGTGAAAATTCCTTAAGCAGCTGATGAAGGTTTTTGGAATATTGTTTTGTATATCGGCAGCATATACCTACGGGTTTACAGTAGACATGGCACTTAGACGCGTGGATTAGAACAAAATAAGTGGATTCAAGATTGGAAATGCTTCATAATGAATGTTTGAATCCGAATGTTGAAAGATGGTTTCTGTGGAATACAGAAGCCATCTAATTTTATGTGTGTCAGTAGCATAGCAAATCTTCTTTATGACTTGTCACATGTATCGTTTCTGTGTTAAACTGTTTATAAGTAGAAGGAATTAGAAAATCAGCGGGTTAGCTTTAGGGAAGTGTATATTATGAATAAAAGTATTAAAAGGTTGGGTATAATGGGTGGAACATTCGACCCGATACACTATGGTCATCTTGTGACTGCTGAAGCGGCCCGTGGTGAATATGAGCTTGATCATGTTTTGTTTTTGCCGTCTGGCATTTCGCCGCACAAAGATCCTAAAACAATAAGCGATGCTCAGCATCGTTACTTGATGACAGTATTTGCAACTCTAACTAATCCGTATTTTGAAGTATCGCGGGTAGAAATAGATCGTGAAGGGGTAACATATACCATTGATACGCTGCGTTTATTAAAGGAACAATATGGAGCGGATACGAAGTTGTATTTTATTACCGGAGCGGATGTAATCGCTGAAATCATGAGTTGGAAAGATTCTAGTGAACTTATACAGCTATCCGAATTCATTGCCGCTACTCGTCCAGGTTTCAAATTTCAGCCGGAATATGTGGACCAATGGTTTTTTCAGCAGAATAAGCACTTACATCAACTAAAGGTTCCGGCAATGGCCATTTCGTCAACAGATATTCGTCTTCGTGTTAAAGCCGGGAAATCTATTCGGTATTTGGTACCGGAATCCGTTGAATATTATATCCGCAAGAACAAATTATATATAGATAAATCTGACACCCAAAGTGAGAAAAATGAAGCCGAATCAGTATTGTAATTGGATTTGTCCAATATGTATGTGCTAGTTGCTGCTAAAGGATTGTCATCGGAGGGCCGTAGGAGGGTTGAATAGTGCTTAGTCCGGAAGAATATGCAAAGAGGAAAAGAGAATTAGAAGCTAAACGTGCTTGGAAAAGCGAACAGAGACGGAATAAACTAGTTAAGAATGTCTTGTTGATCGTACTCGGACTCGTTTTAATGGGTGTTTCAGCCTATTATAGTTATAATCAAGGACTTCGCAACGAACCGATAAACGGGGTTAATAAGAAACCTGAAGCTGAAATAGCCGAAGAACACGAAAACCATCGTACTCATATATTATTTTTAGGAACTGATGATAAAGGAAAATTTGCTTCAAGAACAGATACAATTATACTGGCAGCTCTAGATCTGAATAAGGGTGAAGCAGGTCTTATTTCTATTCCTAGAGATACTAGAGTTTATATTCCTGAAAGAGACACGTGGGATAGGATTAATGCTGTTCATGCCTATGGCGGTCCCAAAATGACAATGAAGATAGTGGCAGATTTTTTAGATGTAAATGTGGACTATTATATTGAAACAGACTTTGCGGGTTTTAGCAGAATAATTGATACTCTGGGCGGTATAGAGATTGATGTGGAGAAAGATATGAGTTATACTGATACGGCTCAGGATCTCTATATTGATATTAAAGCGGGAAAGCAAATTCTAGATGGAAAAGAAGCACTTGATTATGTGCGGTACCGGGATTATCTGGGAGATATAGCACTTGTAAATCCTCAATATGACATATATGGAGGTAGGGTAGAGCGTCAGAGGAAATTTGTTATGGCATTAATTGATGAAGTTCTTCAACCGAGTACCATTTTAAAGTTACCTAAGTTAATAAGTCAGCTTTGGGGCGCGGTTAATACAGATTTGCCTTGGACTTTAGCATTAAAATTGGCTTTTGCGGCGGAACGGTTTACAACAGGTAATATTGTGACCAGCGTAATTCCTGGAACATCTGACAAGTTATATGGCGCTTGGTATTGGATTCCCGATGTTGAAGGCACTAAACAGGTTGTAGATCAGATCATTCATGGAATTCAACCTCCATTGACAGCTGAAGTGTTGAACGGGTCTGGAGTGCAGGGAGCAGCTGGTTTAGTTAGTGAATTGTTGAAAGAGAATAAGGTGGATGTTAAACGAATCGGAAATGCTGATCATTTTAACTACCTGATAACCAAGATTTCAGTCAGTTCTAAGGAAACTGCTGATCGAGCTGTTCATTTAGCCGAAAAAATTGGTGCTGAGTTAATGATCGATACCAAGAGAGAAAGTCCAGTTGATGTTACGATCATTATCGGCAAGGATTATCAAATACCGTAGGAGGCGATTTTTTGAGAAGGATTTCCGGAAGAGATTTAGCAGTAGCCGCAGCAAAAGCTATGGAAGAAAAAAAGGCTGACGATATTATAATCATGAAAATGAATGATATTATGGTTGAAACTGATTATTTTGTAATCGGGGACTGTTCGTCGTTTACTCAAATGCGAGCTGTATCC
>JAAZMN010000044.1 GCA_012798795.1 Bacillota bacterium
AGTCTAGTGTTACTCCTTTAGCAGTACTTAGTGAAGTTGAACAGTTACTATACGGAAAAGTTCAATCAGGGGCTGTATTGGCACGAATTGAGCAGATAGAAAATGAAATTTTTGGGGAAGTTCAATCAGGTCCGGTTATGACAAGAATTGATCGAATTGATGAATTTTTGGAAGGTAATCTTATGAGTTCCGGTCTCAAGCTGCAACTAAATCTCGTAGAATGGGGTTTTTCAGCAGCACTTAATGCTCATGAACCCTTATTAAAACGATTAGAGAAGATCGAAAGTGAGTTTTTTGGAGCACCTCAGGAAGGTTCATTAGACAATCGAGTTAAGCAGATGATGGTTTTTATATGGGGTACAACTGAATTGGATTTTAAACAGGTTAACATAGAAGAACAAACACTTGTTGAAATCCAGCTACTGCAAACAGTGGATTCAGGTAAAAATAAAGTGGGAGACGAAGTTAAATATAGAGTTTCATCTGATGTAATAGTTGATGATAGGATAGTAATTCCCAAAGGAGCCATTGGCATTGGTAAAATCAGCCAGGTTGTATCTGCAGGATCATTGGGCAGAAACGGGCGGATAGTTATAGATTTTGGTGCTGTTCCAGCACTGGATGGAAGCAATATTAGGCTGCAGATGTCTGAGAGGGCCACTGAGGAAAACAGACGTCTTGAGCTAGCAGCAGGTGCCAGCATGGCAGGGGTTTTATTGTTAGGTCCCCTTGGGTTAGGTCCCCTTGGGTTAGCCGGAGGTTACTTTGTTAAGGGCGAGGACGTTCAAATTAAATCAGAAACAAGATTCTTTGTGGAAACAGAAAGAACACGGGAGACTTTTGGTTTTCTTCTTGCACCTGCAAAAAGATAGTAAAAATTGCTGAAAAGAAGTTTAGATTTAGGCAAAACCGCTGGAAAAGCGGTTTTACTGTGTTATTAATTGTCAACGCAGGAATTTTAGCTTTGAAGAACGAATGTATCTAGAAGAGTTTGGAACTGGTGGAGGTTTTTCCATGACGAAAATAAAGGATTTTAGAATAATTATTATGCAAATGATTACTATAATTATCATTTGTTTGATATCAGGGATTGCAGCAGCTGATAGCTACCAGTTGGGAATTGGCGATATTTTGCAGATAAGTGTTTGGGGGCATCCGGAGCTTACAACTACAATAGAGGTACGCCCAGACGGATACATAACATTTCCCTTAGTAGGGGATCATGATGCATCGGGTAAAACAACATCTCAATTAGCCTTAGAAATTCAATCAGAGTTGGCAGACTATGTTATTGAACCTAGTGTAACGGTAATGGTAGTAGAATTTAGGAAAATTAATGTACAAGTCTTAGGAGAGGTTCGAAATTCCGGTTATTATACTTTACGAGCTGGCAGTCGATTAATGGATGCTCTGGGGTTAGCTGGCGGGCCGACAAGCGATGCAAACTTGTCATGTGTAACTCTAACGAGAATAGAGTTTGATTCTACTTCGATGTTTAATTTGGACGTTGACAAATATATTCAAGCCGGAGATTTGGAAAATAATCCTGTATTACAGGACCAAGATGTGATTTATATTACTACTGTTGGTAATGTATTGATTTTAGGTTCTGTAAATATGCCCGGCAGTTATCGGATACAAGATGAGATGGATATTCTAGATTTATTAGCTTTAAGCGGCGGAGTTTTGGATTCTGGAGATTTATCTCAGGTTACATTAACAAGAAAAATTAATGGTATACATCAAGAATATCAGATTAATCTCCATGAAATAATGGCAAGCGGTAAAGGGAGTTGGAAAATTCAACCAGAGGATGTTTTATATATTCCTGAAAAGCAGCAAGTTACTTTATTTGGAGAAGTAAAATTACCAGGAAATTATCCGTTAGAAACTGGTAAAAAATTAGTAGAAATTATTGGAACAGCTGGTGGTTTAACTCCACTAGGAGATGCAAGACAGGTTAGTATTGTTCGTAATATTAACGGTAAACAAGAGTTATTGAAAGTAGATATTAGTAATGCAGTTTTAGGAAAAGTTGGCGGAGACAATCCGACATTAGTCGGTGGCGATATTATCTATATTCCGGAAGCCCTGAATACGGTATTAGTATTAGGCGAAGTGCGGAATCCAGGTTCATTTGTACTAAAAGAACAAATGGGTATTTTAGATCTGCTGGCCTTATCTGGAGATACTACTGAAAAGGCTGCTTTAGATCGAGTAACTTTAACCAGACAAACCGGAGATGAGATTATTGTCCAAGAAATTAATATAGCTGCACTTAAGCAGACAGGAACCGGCAGACAGATACAGCTGCTGCCGGGAGATGTTTTGTTTGTGCCAGAAGGTGCACCGCAGGCATTTGTTCTAGGTGAAGTAAGAAATTCAGGTGCTTATCGGGTTCACAGCGATACTAAGTTGTTGGATCTATTAACTGCTGCAGGCGGTGTTTTAGATACAGCAGGTGAGCAAATCTTAATTACAAGAAGCAATAATACTATTGAAATTAGTTTACGTGGCTTATTGCGGTTTGGGTTTGGGGATCAGATAGTGCAACCTGGTGATGTAATATATGTTACGGAAGGCAAACATCAATTTTTGGTTTTAGGAGAAGTGCGCAATCCAGGTTATTATCATATCGGATTTGATGATCGGGTATTAGATGGGATTGCCAAAGCGGGAGGTTTAATGAAGACAGCTGCTGCTTCTCAGGTAACTTTAACCAGACAATTAGAAGAAAAAAATGAAATATTTGAAGTGGATCTGCAGAGATTAATGTCAAATAAATATCTGTCTGATAATTACCTGCTTGAAGGAGGCGATGTAATCATTGTGCCAAAGGCAGGTCAGGTTATGGTTTTGGGAGAAGTTCGCAACCCAGGTTACTACCAGTTTGAAGAAGGTCAAAAAGTATTAGATATTTTAGGCATAGCTGGAGGAATGACTGAATTAGCTGCTTCTGATGAAATTCAGTTAACTAGATGGAATGGCAGTGAGTCAATTACTGATGTATATAATATTGATCAAGTTATTAAAGGGTTAGGTGGAGTAAATCCACTTGTGGAACCGGGAGATGTTTTAGTAGTTCCAAAGCAAAACAGAGATGTATTAGTTTTAGGTGAAGTTGTTCGGCCGGGAATGTATACTATTGATGATAATAATCGTGTATTGGATATCATAGGGAAAGCTGGAGGCCTAAGCCAAAATGCGGATTCTATATTTACTATCACTCGCAGTGAAGGCGAGGCATATCAAACTTTAATCGTGGATTATCTTGCATTAGTGGAAAATGATTCACATATCGACAACTACAGATTAGTTGGCGGAGATGTAGTTTATGTGCCGGAGAAAAATAGAAGAGTATTAGTGTTTGGTGAGGTGCAAAGGCCGGGAGCTTATTTAGTCGATCGCTATTCAACTTTACTAGATATTCTTGCTTTAGCCGGCGGTACCACTGAACAAGCACTGCTTGATGAAATTACGATCACTTTAAGTACCGATGATCATCAAGAGGAGCAGATTCGCACGATTGATTTAGACGCGGTAATTGAAAAACAGCAGCCAAATATCTCTTTATCCGGTGGTGAAGTGATTTACGTACCAAAATCGCAGCAAGTATTGGTAATGGGTGAGGTAGTTCGCCCAGGAGCATTTACCCTGGCTAAAGGCACCAGAATATTAGATATATTAGCTTTGTCAGGTGGGTTAAGAAGCAATTTATCCTCTCAAGAGATTATTTTAACACGTCAAGGCAGTGATACAGAGCAAGTATGGCTGATTGACTATGATTCTTTAATGAATGCACAAAGTGAGCATAACCATTTACTTGAAGGCGGAGATGTGCTATTTATACCTGAGTTAAGCCGGCAGGTTCTTGTATTGGGTGAAGTGGTGAAGCCCGGAGTATATACTATCTATGAAGGGGCGCGTGTTTTAGATGCAATTGCTTTGGCAGGCGGGCCGAAAAGTCGGGCAGAATTGGGTTCTGTAGGTATATATCGCGGCGGGAATATCGATCTTTTATCCAAACTGACAATAGGTCAGGATAGACTGCTGTTCCAAGGTGATGCTCATGAAAATCCGGAAATTCAAAGTGGGGACATAATCTTTGTTCCGGAAACCAAAAAACCTGATTGGAACGCGATTTTCGGATTTATGGGTGGGATAAAAACATTTCAGCAGATAATAGATTGGTTTATTCCTGACGAGTAGTAACCCGGTGGAGGTGAGGTATAAATGGATATGGAAGAAATGGACTTACTTGAGTTATGGAAGATCATAGTTAAACGTAAGCGTGAGATAATTGTGCTGTTTTTATTAGCAGTCGTTATCGCCGGGCTGGTTAGCAAATTTATGGAACCGGTTTATGAGGCAAGTACAACATTAATTTTAAAGAGCAGTAAAGCGAGTTCTTTAGCTGCCCTTGATCCTTTGGGTACCCTCGTAGGTGGCTCAAGCACTAACGTTACGCTCCAAAATTATATCTATGTTCTAAAAAGCAGGACAATGTTGAAGCATACTCTCAAAGAGATGGGTTGGGAGACATTAACTAATAATGACTTGAAAGAAATAAGCGAAGGATTAACTGTTCAACAGCTTCCAGGAACAGAGATTCTCGAGATTAAGTATCAATCAACAGATAAGGATTTCGCCGTACAATTTGTCAACTCGCTGAGTAAGGTATTTATTGAGTCCACTCGTGATGAGAATAGAGCTGATTTAAGAACGGCACGTCTGTTTTTAACTGACCAAATCGAAATTGTCGAAGCACAATTAAAGGAATCGGAAGAAAAGCTAAAGGCTTTTCGCGAATCAGAACGTGTTTTACAGCCCATGGAAGATTCCAAGATACTGCTGCAGCAGTATGGGCAATGGGATAATATGCTTTCTGAAGTCAAGATTGCCAAAATTGAAGCGGAACAGCGATTGAATCAAGTTCAAGAAAAGCTGTTGGAGCAGGATGAGATTATTATTTCGTCAACAAGCATTCAAAATAATCCTTTGGTACAAACCTATCAGCAGCACTTAGCAGACTTAGAAGTATCGTTGTCTGGAGCTAAAGAGCGCTATACTTCTCGTCATCCAGAAGTTCTTAGTTTACAAGCTGAAATCGATGAAATTCGTTCAAAGTTGACTAACGAAGTTCAGCGAGTAATTGGCATAGAAACAAAAACACTGAATCCGATTCACAGTGAATTATACAGTCAACTAATTAGCATTCAAGTCGAATTGGTTGCGCTTGATGCGAGAGAGCAGGCTATAACCAGTTTACGTGAACAATTGGATCAAAAATATACAGATATACCGGCCAAAGAACTTGAATTAGTACGTCTAATGCGAGATGTTGAAGTACATGAAAATATATATTTGATGCTCTTGACTCAGAATGAAGAGATTAGAATAAATGAGGAAATGCATTCGGGAAATTTACAAATGGTTGATATGGCGGTTATACCTGAGACTCCAATTAAACCTCGAGTTAAACTAAATATTGCTATAGCTGGAGTTTTAGGATTATTTATCGGATTTGGATTGGCATTTTTACTTGAATTCTTAGATAATACAATTAAAACTAAGGAACAGGCTGAAGCTGTTCTTGGGTTACCAGTAATTGGACAGATTCCTATGTTCGAAACAAGTAAGACAGACAAGAATAGTAGCCTTAGTAGTCGAAGCTTAAGGATGTGATTTTTGTTGGATAATACACGAAGATTAGTGGTTCAAGACGATCCGAAATCCGTCGGTTCTGAAGCATTTCGGACATTAAGGACTAACTTACAGTATACTTCTCCTGACTCACAATTACACACAGTTCTGTTTACTAGTGCGGTACCAGGTGAAGGTAAATCAGTAGTATCATCTAATTTGGCAGTATCCCTTGCTCAAGTCGGGAAAAACATTATTTTAATTGATTGTGATTTACGCAAGCCTGTAGTTCACAAGATTTTCGGCTTAAATAATATAACAGGCCTAACCAATATACTGACAGGACAAGTCGATTATAAAGAGGCGATTCAAAAAACTGCTCCGGGTGTATCTGTAATAACGTCGGGGCCGATACCGCCTAACCCTGCTGAGCTGCTTCAATCTAAAAATATGAGAAACTTATTGACTCAGTTAAACGATGAGTTTGATCAGGTAGTTTTAGATGTTGCTCCCGTTTTACCGATTGCGGACGCATTGATTTTAGCACCTTACTCCGATGGGGTTGTTCTGGTTGTAGGGGTAAATCAGGTGTCAAAAGATTTTGTTTTACGGGCAAAGGATCTACTGGAGAATACTAACAGCAGTATTTTGGGTGTGGTATTAAATCGAGTGAAGTATTCTAAAACCGGAGAACAATATTACTATAATTACTACAGTCAAGGTCATGACGATGCTTAAGGGGTCTTATATGATTGATTTACATTCACATATCTTGTTTGGTTTTGATGACGGAGCTAAAGATATTTCAGAATCCTTAGTCATGGCCAAACAGGCTACGGAGCATCAAATAACCATTGTGGCTGCGACCCCTCATTATCAGGGGCAGGATTGGCTGATGATACAAAGCCGAGTTAATGAGTTGAATGAAACAATTAATCAATCCGGTATTGATTTAAAAGTAATTCCCGGAGCTGAGTTGTACATTGATCCTCAATTACTTACTATGTCCAAGGAAAAAATACCTACTTATAATGATAACGGCTGTTATTGCTTGTTAGAATTTCCTATGTTTGATCTGCCTCATTATGTTGATCAAGTACTTTTTGCACTGCAGGTAAAAGGAATAACTCCAATCATTGCTCATCCAGAAAGGTATGGCGTAGTAATTGATGATCCTAATATTATTAAGAAATGGATAGAAAACGGCTGTTTGATTCAAATGAATGCAGGTAGTATTTTAGGCATGTTTGGAAATAGGGTAAAACAAACCGGTGAGATCCTAATTGAACATCAGATGGTCCATTTAATTGCCAGTGACGCTCATTCTTCGGGCAGGCGCGGGTTTAATCTTCACAGTGCTGCAGATTATTTAGGAAAACTTATCGGAGATGAAAATGCCGCAGGGTTAGTTCAAAAGAATCCTGATTTAATTATAGCTGGAGAACCTGTTCCAGTGCCTGAAGTATTAGCTTATAAGCCGCGCAAGCGATTTTGGTTATTTTAATTTTTGGTATAGAATTCTCTAAAAGGAGTATATTAGGGATAAATTCCTTTTGGGGGTGCTGGATATATTATGGTGGTCTGTAATTACGCTAAAGCTAAGACCGACGCAAGTGGCAGAATAGAGTACTACTGCATGAAATTGGCTTGGCGTATGGAATTAGACGGACTTGAACATTGTAAGGATTGCCCACATTATGTTTGCGAGAAACAAGCCGGCTCTAAATGAGCCGGCTGCTGTAGGAAATGGGGAACCTGGCTTTGATTATAATAAGATGGTGTTTTGTTTTATTTTATATAATTTTCATGTTCTTGTTTGCTAAGTGTCCTCAATCAAGTGCTTACAGCATGGCTGAGCAGCTATTTGAATGGTTTCCTTTCTTAGCAGAAGCAGATATTCCTGTTTTAGTTTTTTATATTCGTAAATTTCTGCATGTTTTGGGCTATTTTATTGGTACTTGTATTATTTTTTATGCAGTTAAGATAACTCCTGTTTTCAAGAGAGCTGTCTATATAAGCACCTTAGGATTAGCTCTGTTGCTGGCCATATTAGATGAGTGGTATCAAACAACACTGCCGCATCGCAGCGGTAGAATAGAAGACGTTTTTATTGACCTTATCGGGATAACAGTAGCACTGCTGCTACTTAAACATAACAGTAAAGCTTCCGGATTTAATTAGCCGGAAGCTTTCTAGCAAGCAGTATTTTTCGTTCAGATATTGTTAACGCCGCATCTTCAAGCTGCTGTATATGTGTTTGTTTTTTGTCAAGTTTTTTGCGTAAATAGGCATTTTCAGCTTTTAATCGTACTATTTCAGCTTTAAGATTAGTAATCTCACTCTGAGCTGTGGATGCCATCATCTTCCCTCCTGAATAACCATCAATTTAAGGTAATCTTCGGTATATTTCTAGAAATTCCTGCTATATTATGACAAAAAGTTAGAATAGATCAATTGTTTCAGTTATTTGAACCAGTTCCGTTTTTGCAACAGCTTCGTCAACAAGTCCTTCCACGTCATATTGAGATTCCGCTGCCTCTACCTGTTCAATTCTCGGTTTAGTAGCTGGGTGCTTCGGAACGAAGACAGTACAGCAGTCATCATATGGAAGAATTGAGGTAGAATAAGTTCCGATTTCCTTTGAAATGTCAATAATTTCTTGTTTATCAAATCC
>JAAZMN010000045.1 GCA_012798795.1 Bacillota bacterium
CTATTAAGACAATCCAGCCCAGCACGGCAAAAACCTGCAAAAATACTTGCGAAAAAGTTCTTTGATCCACAGGTTGAGTGCTCATTTCTTTTAACTCTTTGATTCTAAGAATCCACTGCTTTCTAATGGCTAGTTCTGTATCTTTCAGTGTTTCCGGAACAATTGATTTTAGCTGATTGTCAACTGAAGCTATTTGACTGTCCATTTGATCAGTTTCAAATTGAATCTGATCAATGCGTTCTTTGGCAACATTAACCTGATTCTTCTGTTTATCTATTAATTCTTCTAGTTCAGTAACGGCAGGTGCTAGCGACTTATGCTTTGCTGATAAAGCGGCATCTTCAACTAAACTCTGTTTACCAGTAAGATCATAAGGAAGATGTGAAAGTAATCCCTGATATTCTTCATTTAACTCAGCCAGCTGCTCTCTGGCCTCTGCGGCTTTTTCAACACCATTAATGGGCAGAGTCAATAATGGTATTTCATCGAGCTGCTGCTCAGCAATGAGCAGTTTCTGCCAATGAGGGAATACTTCAAGCATGACATTGGTCTTCTGCAGTTTTTGATTAACCTGCTGAATCTCTTGGCGCAGATGGTTAATTCTACTATTACTATCGGTTATCTGCTGTGTAATTTCATGATACTCCCGCCCTACCTGACTGACTTCACGCAATTTTCCTTTTGTAGATTGCATTGAAGTTAGAATGCTATTTAAAACTGGTTTTCTTCCTCGTGGTTTGTAAATACTGTCCATTTCGTTAGTCAGCTTCCGATCTACTTCAGCTAAGGACACCTTCGTCCCTAGTCCAACACTGTATAATAAGGCATTCAATTCTTGATCTTTTAGCGATTCTAATTGCACAATATCAGATAAGCCAAACGCAAAGACAGTTTCAAATACAGATTGTGATATACCTCCAATCAGAATATCAATATAACTTTCCGGCATTTTGCTGCCTGTAAGCAGATCTTCAATCTGAAGTAAACCGCTTGAAAGCCGATCATGTGTGCGGGTAATGAGATAGCGCTGATTTCCTACTGCTGCACGTAAACTGCCGCCGTGAATTCCTCCGAATACCGGCTCATACCGTCTATCTGACCCTCTTGGATAAAATCCATAGATACACGCACGAATAAAAGACATTAGAGTGCTTTTCCCCGAACCATTCAACCCGTATATTACAGTTATATCCGGTTCGAATTCCAGCTGTAAATCGCATAGAGTTCCATATCCATTAATATTTAACTGCTCAAGTTTCATTTACTTACTCTCCTTCACCGAGAACCTGAAGTATAAGCAGCTTTGCCTTTGAAAGAATCTCTTTTTGTTCAAGCTTTAATCCATGAACTCCAGTAAATATCTCTGTTGCTTCAGACAAAGCATGCAGCTTATTTTCGGCGTTTTGATCTGTCAGTGAATTTTCGAGTTCTTCAATAAACAAAATAACTTCACTAAGAAAGTTTTCTTGATTGCGCAAATCATTCCAATCAACTACCGGATTAGTACGATCAATAATACTTGTTACCCAGACAAAATTATCTAGCCTTTCTTCGCCTTCTCTTAATTCAAGTAGCAAATCAGCAGACTCATCAGACATTTGCAGCCAATTATGACACCTGGTGGCACCTTTCAATGTAAGGCTGAGCAAACATCCTACCTGCCCTAATGAACGGTTTTTTTCTTTTACATCTAACAGCATGTCAACAAGCATGTCTGGTGCTGTTTCGGTAAGATCAATAGCCACTTCTCGCCAGATAATATCCTGAAACTCGATAAACCTTGAATCTATTGATTTATCTGAAGCAACCTTAACAAGAAAACATCCTTTTTCACCGTTTTCTGCACGATGCCGCCCCTGCAAAACTCCAGGATATTGTATTACACTATTGTTTATCCACTGTTTCATTGTATGTACATGACCCAAAGCCCAGTAATTATAGCCTTTTTGTTCTAAATCTGTTAACAAAACCGGTGAATATCTATGATCACTGCCGCCTACATCACAATGAAGAATGGCTATATTAAAACCCTCACTGTCAGGTTGGGGAAATTTTATACTTAAATCCTCCACTTCAAATTGAGCATAGCTGATACCCGCAATTTTAATCGGCATATTATTAAAGACTCGCTCATAGATTTTAACTGCATCTGTTGGAAAAATATATAGATTATCCGGCATAGTAAATACTAGATTATCAAAAACTGCCGCATCGTGATTCCCAGTTACAATAAATGTATCTATTTGAAATTCCGCCAGTCTTTTAAGCTGCTCTACAAAAACTTTCTGCACTCTTAAAGTAGGCCTATTGGTTTCAAATATGTCTCCTGAAATAATTACAAAATCAACAGATAGTTCTATGCAGCAGTTAATTAATTTTTTAAATGCATTTAAGCTGGCATCAATTACCCTCTGCTGCAAATCTAAAGGCAGTTCATCAATTCCGCTAAATAAGCACCCTAAATGTAAATCAGCTGCATGCATAAAGCTAAAACTCATAAGAACTGCTCCCCTCCTTAAAACAGCTGTTCTCCTCTACTTTCATTTTCGTTGATCATCTATCATTTCCCTTCTTATCGCGATGAAAAGACCGCAAAAGCATGTAAAAAGTGTACTATTGCCAAAAATAAACACCCACAAAGACAGCTTTCTAAACTACTTTGTGGGTCGTATATACTAATTTGGTTGCGGGGCCTTAATTTGCACCGACAACCTTCCAGTTATGAGCCGGACGAACTGCCTGACGGCTCCACTAAAATCTAGGCAATTATCTGATCCAATTTGCTGGTAATATGTTCTTTCGGAACCGCTCCAACTATCTGATCAACAACTTCCCCTTTTTTAAAAATAAGCATTGTAGGAATACTCATGATTCCGTATTTACCGGCAATTTCCGGATTCTCATCAACATTAAGTTTGCCAATTTTGGCTTTACCATCATATTCGTCAGATATTTCTTCAATTATTGGGCCAATAAATCGGCAGGGGCCGCACCAAGGAGCCCAAAAATCTACCAAAACTACGCCTGCTTCTTGTTCGACTTCTTGAACAAAATTACCGTCTGTAAATTCTAAAAGCATAATAACTTCCTCCTTCGTATTATTATCATAATCTACAAATATAGTATACCCCCCGTGGGTATATGTCAAGAGCTAATATGTTAAGTTTTCTTTGTCCACTTTTATCGCTGCGGTAACACCATGACCAATCGGCAATATACAGCTTTCTAATGAACAATGATTTTTAACTGCTTTATTAAATTCGTCGATCACTAACTGAGTGGTATGATTTCGATCTGGCAAGTCCATTGCCGGAAACAGTGTATCATCAGCTAGCAACAACCCCCCCGGCTGCAGCAGTTGGACAAGAGGCTCTAGTGTTTGTGGGTAAGTCTGTTTACCTGAATCCTGAAAAATTAAATCATAACTACCCTCTAAATCAGGTACGATTTGTGCTGCATCACCTTGAATTAAATCTATGTTTTCCACTTTAAACTTTTGAAAATTTTCTTTTGCTTCCTTTATAAATCTTTCTTCGCGTTCAATAGTGGTAATCTGACCTCCTACAGGTAAAACAGAAGCTATGACTAATGTAGATATGCCAATACCTGTACCCAATTCCAAAACTCTCTTTGGCTGCATTATTTTCACTATAAACTGCAGAAAATATGCTGTATCCTTTTGAATAAACGGTACTATATCATCCCTTTCAGCATTTTGATTAATTAAATCCTCCAGCCATAAATCGGACAATTGGTTAAATCTGTTTGTGTATCTATTGAGTGATTCTAAAGTGATTGATGAAATAGTCATCTTTTGCCTCCAATACTTAGCAATTAACTTATACAAATATATTATACATTTTTAAGCAATTTCCTTGCTAGTAATTCCCCATTTAGTCTTAGTCTTTGTTTAAAGCATGCCTTTTTCAGTTCTTGATGAAAATGCGTTATCTTGGATATTTCATAAATAATTTACGATTATATCTTATTATAATGCAGGAGATTTCTGTTATTCGTAGAATAGTTCATAAATATTGTGAAACACAATAACATATTTAATTTGAAAGGTGGTTTAAAATGAATATTCGTTTAACAACGAGAAATCTAGTATCATTATTACTAATTGTTACAGCTTTATTCATAATCAATCTACCGGTTATGGCAGAAGAAATTAAAGTTGGATTAATTACTCCTTTAACCGGTGCTGTATCAACATATGGACAATCAGTCCGAAATTCTATAGTCATGGGTATAGACGAGATTAATGCTGAAGGTGGCATTGATGGGAAGCTGATTAATTTAATCATTCGCGATGATAAAGGTGATGCTACTGAATCTGCCAATATTGCGCGATACTTAATCGACCGCGAACAGGTATGCTTAATTATCGGCCCGATTATTACTCCGTGTGTAATGGCTGTTGCACCAATTGCACAAGATGCAGGTATGCCTTTAATGACTCCTACAGGTACCGGGGACAGCATTACTGCTATCGGAGATTTTATTTTCCGTGCTGCTTATAAAGACTCATTTCAGGGCAGATCAATGGCTAACTTTGCCAGAGAAAATCTGGGCATTGAAACAGCAGCAATTATTTATGACATTGCCAATGACTACTCCAATGGTTTAATGAAATCATTTAAAGCTGCTTTTGAAGAACTAGGCGGCAAGATAGTTTCAACTCAATCTTATGCTACTGGCGACAGCGACTTTAGCGCACAGCTGACTTCAATTGCGATGAAAAATCCTGATGCAATTTTTATTCCTGATTATCATGCAGCAGTTGGACCCATTTTACTTCAAGCCAGTCAATTCGGTATTGATGCGACTATGCTTGGTGTAGATGGTTGGGATTCACCGGATTTATCAGCTCTTTCTGGAGGTAATGATGAGGGCGGATATTTTGTTAATCACTATTCACCATTAGATACTCGTGAAGCAACTATTGCATTTACCACCAAATACTCAGAGCGTTTTGGGATTGAACCGGATGCGCTTGCAGCTTTAGGTTATGATGCTGTATTAATTATTAAAGCAGCACTGGAAAAAGCAAGTTCCACCCAACCTGAAGCATTGAAAAATGCTTTAGGAACAGTTAAGAATGTCGTAGCAGCAACTGCTACTATTGATATGGATCCAGAAGGAACTCCTCATAAACCTGTAGTGATTATACAAATAAAAGATGGTTTACCAATAGTAGTCGATCGGGTATACCCGTAAATAACAATTATTAAAACCGTTGGGTTGTACTTTCTGTACAGCCCAACATTATGTATTAAGTATCATACTTTATAGGAGTGAGCTTATGGATTGGCAGATACTAATAGCACAACTGATTAACGGTATTGCTTTAGGCAGCACATATGCCCTAATTGCCTTAGGCTATACCATGGTCTATGGGATTATTAAATTAATTAACTTTGCTCATGGAGAAATTTATATGTTGGGAGCATATTTTGGTTTTTACGCAATCACTAGATTTCAACTGCCCCTAATCCCATCGCTGATAGTATCAATGTTTTTAGCTGTATTAGTCGGTATTTTACTTGAGCGAATTGCATATCGTCCATTACGCCAATCGCAGCGAATAGCACCTCTAATTACTGCGATTGGAGCTTCTTTGTTACTACAGAGTATTGCGCAAATAGTTTTTGGTTCTGATTTTAAACCTTTCCCTTCCCATGTTATACCTTTAAAGCCAATTAGACTTGGCGCGATTTTTATGACTAATCGCCAACTGATTATCTTTGGAACTGCAATTATTTTAATGATTATTTTGCATCTTATTGTAAAATATACTAAGTTAGGGAAAGCCATGCGGGCAGTTTCCATGGATAATGAAGCTGCCAGATTAATGGGGATTGACATAGATAAGGTTATATCCTTTACTTTTGCTCTTGGCTCAGCTCTTGCTGCAGCCGCAGGTATTTTAGTAGGTATACTTTATAATCGTATAGATCCTTACATGGGTATTCAACCTGGACTTAAAGCATTTGTTGCTGCAGTTTTAGGCGGCATTGGCTCAATACCCGGTGCTGTTTTAGGAGGATTTTTAATGGGAATAGCAGAAAATTTAGTTGTAGCCTTCGGCTCTTCAACTTATAGAGACGCAGTTGCGTTTGCTGTTCTTATTTTGATATTACTAATCAAACCCAGCGGATTACTTGGGAAACACAGCGTCGAGAAAGTGTAGGTGTCGATTGTGCCAGCAATAAATAGAACACGAAAAATCAAGTATAACCTTGCAACTATATTACTATTAACTTTTTTTTATTTAATAGTACAGCTGTTGGTCAGTAAAAAAATACTACTGCCTTATGATCTGCAAATTTTAGGTCTAATTTGCATTAATATTATGTTAGCAGTTAGTCTTAACCTAATTAATGGTTTTACCGGTTTGTTTTCCATCGGTCATGCCGGTTTTTTTGGAATCGGTGCTTATCTATCGGCATATTTGACTGTATATAATCAGATTCCATTTGCTTTGGCATTACTTTTAGGCGGTGTTTTTGCTGCTTTTGTCGGTATTTGCATTGGACTGCCGGCACTGAGACTGCGTGGAGATTATTTAGCTATCGCCACTTTAGGTTTTAGCGAAATAATCAGAGTTGTAATCTTAAATATTCCAACTATTGGAGGAGCACGTGGTTTTTCAGGGATTAGCAGAAAAACTACATTTGGCATAGCTTACGTACTGATGATTGTGACTGTAATAGTAATCAAAAACTTTATTGAAAGCACTCATGGCAGAGCATGTATTGCAATTAGAGAAGATGAAATAGCCAGCGAGTCCTTGGGAATCAACTCAACTTACTACAAAGTGACCGCTTTTGCAATCGGAGCTTTTTTTGCAGGAGTGGCAGGAGGATTATTTAGTCATCTAATGCAGTATATCAACCCTGCTTCTATTGGATTTATGAAATCAGTCGATATTCTGATTATGGTAGTTCTCGGTGGATTAGGCAGCATTACCGGTTCAGTGCTCGCAGCAATATTTTTAACGCTTTTACCGGAACTGCTGAGAAGTCTTGCTGAATTCCGTATGGTGGTCTATCCCATTATCTTAATTCTGACTATGCTTTTTAGACCCAGCGGTTTATTAGGGGGAAAAGAACTATCTTATGCCTTTATTCACGGTTTATTTAAAAAACTTTTTGGTAGGAAAAAAGATAGAAGGATGAATGCTAATGACGCATAACTCTATATTAGAAATAAACGATTTATCAGTACACTTCGGAGGACTGAAAGCTATAGCCAATGTCAGCATTTCAATTAATAAAGGTGAATTAATTGGTTTAATAGGACCGAATGGTGCAGGCAAAACCACTTTATTTAATGCGATAACCGGATTATGCAGGCCAACAGGTGGGCATATATTTTTTAATGATAAGGATATAGTTAATAAGCCGGCACACTATATCAGCCGTCAGGGTTTAGCACGTACTTTTCAAAACATTCGCCTGTTTAAAACCCTTACTGCGTTAGAGAATTTACGAATTGCTTATCATCAAAACCTTCACTATTCAATTCTCGCCGGCATTTTAAAAACTAAATCCTTTAATCGCGGTGAAAAAGCTGCTGTGGAACAAGCCACGGAGATTCTATCAATCGTAGGTTTAGATAGTTATGCTAATGAAGTCGCTGATAATCTTTCTTATGGTAATCAGCGCAAATTAGAAATAGCCAGAGCTTTGGTGACTAATCCCAAAATGCTTTTACTAGACGAGCCAGCTGCAGGAATGAATCCGATTGAAACCAAAGAGCTTATTAACCTCATTCGTAAATTGCGTACTGAATTTAATATTACTATTTTTTTAATTGAACATGATATGAATGTAGTAATGAGTTTATGTGAAAAGATTTTTGTATTGGATTATGGAGTATTAATTGCACAAGGCTCAGTTGATGAAATAAAGTCTAACGAACAAGTGATTAAAGCCTATTTAGGAGAGGATTTATAATGGCGTTTTTAACAGTAGAAAATTTGAACGTGCATTACGGAGTGATTCACGCTCTAAAAGACGTTAGTTTTTATATCGATGCAGGAGAAATAGTCACCCTCATCGGTGCCAACGGAGCAGGAAAATCTACGACTCTTAGAACTATATCCGGTCTTGTCAAACAGTCAAGCGGAACTATCAAATTTCAAGAGCACGATATATCTAATTTTCCAGCACATAAAATAGCAGCTTTAGGCTTGAGTCACGTGCCGGAAGGCCGCAGAGTATTTCCCGAATTGACTGTAGAAGTTAATCTACAGATGGGAGCTTTTTTACGCAGAGATAAACAAAAAATCATTCAAGACATGAATAAAGTATATGAGTTATTCCCCCGCCTTAAGGAACGTAAGAAACAGCTAGCGGGAAGCCTCAGCGGCGGCGAACAGCAGATGCTTGCTATGGGCAGAGGGTTAATGAGCAACCCACAGCTATTGTTACTTGATGAACCATCCATGGGATTAGCTCCGCTTTTAGTAAAAGAAATATTTAACATTATTCAAGAAATCAATAAATTGGGTACTACCATCCTTTTAGTTGAACAAAATGCAAAAATGGCATTGGAAATCGCAAATCGAGCTTATGTATTGGAAACAGGCAAAATCAGCCTTAGTGGTTCTGCAAAAGATTTAATTCAAGATACGCGAGTTAAACAAGCATATCTTGGTATATAATAAAAACATAACTAAGCCCTAGGTAATATAAGCAACCTAGGGTTCATTTTATACCACCAAACGCACAGCACAATTACTACCTTTAGTACAGATTAGTTCTCGTTTATTACCGTACTCCACCAAATGCATAGCGGCTTGACACTCAGGACAGCCGTGAGTCATTGCCCTAGGATAAGATAAATTTGTATATCCATTGGCATACTTCTCTAAATACCGGTACACTTGAATCAGCAGTAATACATCATCTTTCGCCCGATGTGAATTGGCAAATGCTTTATCCAAGCCAAAATGATACATTAGATTCTTTAGTTTATGACTGCCCTCACCTTTAGGATATATACATAATTTGGGAAATAATTTCCGACTGATGGCCAATGTATCAATTCCACCGGAAAGCAGCGGTTTGCAGTTATTGCGTTTAAATAACTCTACCAAAAACCGCCGATCAAAAGCTAGATTATGTGCTACTAACACTCCGTCATCAATAAATTGACGTATTGCTTCAGCAACCTGTTTTTCAATTGGAGCATTTTCAACGTTGTCTTGAGCTATTCCTGTAATTTCAGTTATCTTTGCTGGAATAGTGCATTCAGGATTAATCAGTGTATGATATTCTGCTATTTCTCCTTCGTAATTGACCTTAAACATGAAAATTTCAATAATACGATGATACTTACTCTGTAAACCTGTAGTTTCTACATCTAAAAACACTAAACTTTTCATAGCATCCTCCCTCCCAACTTCAATTCTTGATTTGCATTATTTTTCCTGCCGAATATTTTTTTAACTAAATTGGGCACAAATATTAGAGGGGTGCATTAATATGTCAGTTGTGAACAAACTGCAGCTGTTAACTAGATATACTGCACGGTTTCCACTAGTTAAAAGAACTCTCAATCAGTGGCGGCAGCTAACTAATGAAATGCCTTATGAATTGCGATTACAAGCCCAATTAAGCATTGAGTCTAAAGCTTTTCACTGTATAGGCGGTTCTATTTATATGCTCTATCCAAAAGTTACTCAATCTGTGATTTTAACAGCAATTATTGCATTACAAACTATCAGCGATTATTTGGATAATCTCTGCGACCGCATGAATATCAATGACGAACTAGTATTTAGGCAGCTCCATTATAGCTTTACAGACGCTTTAGATCCGTCTAAACCAATGTCAGACTACTATAAATACTATCCATACCAAGAATCAACCTACTTACCTGCTTTGGTTACAACCTGTCGCACACAAATCAAAAAAATGCCCTATTATTCACAATACAAACCGTATATACTGCAGCTTGCTGAAAATTACTGCCAGCTGCAGGTACTTAAGCATTTAATGCCGGATGGGGAAAAACATCTCCGAAAGTGGGTAAACACTGCTTTTGCAGATAACGTACATTTAGAGTGGAACGAATGGGCGGCTGCCACCGGCTCTACTCTCGGAATTTTCGCCTTTTTTGCTGCTAGTTTTTATAACTATTCGAGTGAAACCACAGCTGACATATTCCATACCTATTTTCCTTGGATACAAAGTTTACATATTCTTTTAGACTACTATATCGACCGTTTGGAAGATTATGAACACCATGATCTTAACTTCACATTCTATTACCGGGATCTGGAACATGCTGCAGAAAGACTGCATTATATATACTGCAAAAGCAAAAACAGAGTGCAGCTCCTTCCCCACTCTGTTTTTCATGAATTAATCCTACAAGGACTGATTGCTATGTACGGATCTGATCCTAAATTGAAACAGCAGAATTTAACATCGTCTTATCAGGTTATGCTGGATTCTACTTCCACTAGATTACTGTATACAGGCTGCCGTTTTTTAAGAAAATTAAAATACTTAATCTAAACTAGTAATCACGAGTACCGATAAAACTAGCTAAGTCGTACAAGCGATTGCGAATAGGACTGTCCGGAAACTGCAGCAGAATATCTTGTGCTTGTTCTATGTAAGAAATGGCTTCCCTACCGATATCTGTTAGAATTCCACTGTTAAACAAAATCTCTCGTGCCTGCTCAAAATTAAGAGACTCCTGCCAATTTTTAGGTATTAAACCCTGGTGTACCCCGCGAATAATGGGTAATGTCCACAAACCCTGACGATAATCGTTTCCTGGGTTTTTGCCAATCTGACTGTTAGGCTTTGAATAATCAAGTAGATCATCAACAATCTGGAATGCATATCCCAGATTGCAGCCGAATTTCCGCAGTGAATCCAGTGTCCTTTGATTTTGAATACCTGCCACTGAAGCTCCTACTAAACATGCCGCTTCAATTAAACAGACTGTCTTACAGTAAATATATCCCCAATAATAAGCTTCATCCGCTCCCGGTGAAAGCAGCTGCTGGACTTCTCCTTCAGACATTTTACAAATGACGTCAGTCATCAAAGATAATAAATCAGTCAATTTATTAATTGTAAACAAGGCAAAGGCCTCTGCAAAAAGAAAATCGCCAACTAAAACTGCTGCGGCTGGACCATAACGCTCTTGTACAGTCAGAACTGAACGGCGTAAAACGGATTTATCAACTATATCGTCATGAACTAAGGAAGCTATATGAATTAGTTCAACAGCTGCTGCAGCATCCACTAACAGCTTTTGGTCTTTGCCCTCACATAATTGAAACACTAATGAAACTAATACTGGTCGAATCATTTTTCCATTAGTCAGTTGAACATAGTCTAGAATCTCCTGTAAATTTCCTTGACAAATAAGAATCTGATTCAATTTTTCTTGAACAAGCGTAATGATAGGATCGACAATCACTGTTTGACTAAATCCATGTTGAGTTATTTCCTTAATCTGAGTCATTTAAAGAATGCTCCTTTTTTTCAACTTATATACCGCATTTTGTAAGCCCAATTAACATTTTATATTATGACACATTCTTAATAAATAATGCTGATCATTTAATTAACTACTTATAAAAAATTACGAAGAGGAAAAACTAAGATTAGAAAAATTGTTTTAGGAGGTAATATATGTTTAACCAATATCAGTATCAGCAAAAACAGCAGCACTACAGCGAACCACCAGAAATAATCACTAACAAGGATCTATTATATCTGCAGGATGCACTATCATGGGAGCTTATAGCAAGCAAAAAAGCACATCACTATTCCATGGAAAGTGAAAATCATCAGATAAAACAGCATTTAGAATATCTAGCAAACGTGCATCAACGGCACTATCAAACTCTACTTGAACATTTACAGCCCAATCGTCAACAGCAAAACATCAATCAGTACAGTCAATACCGTAACTAAAGGAGGTTACTTAATGTACAATCAGAATTTCCAATCCGGTTATCAACAACGACCTAGTTACCAACAAGAACAACAGCAAAATTACCAACAACAGCAGGCACAACAATCAATGCAGATTAAGAATCCGCAAACTGGTCAACTGCCGAGAGTCAAAGACACTGAAATGAATGACCGCGACCGCTTAAATGATATGCTGGCAACAGAAAAGTATCTAACTGACGGTTATAATGTTTTTGCACGTGAAACTAGTTATACCGCTCTGCACCAAGATGTTCTGCGTATACTTTCTGAAACTCATCAAGAAACACGTAATCTATTTAGTTTCATGTTTAATCAAGGTTGGTATTCTCTCCAGGCTGAATCGACTCAACAGATAGCTCAGGTCCAGCAGCAATTTAACAACTATCAAACTCAATTTGTGCAATCACCACATATGACCGATTCAAAATTTGAAAGCCAAACATACCAGCCCCAGATGTTTAAATAAAATTAAAAACCCTTCTTAAAATAACGACTAAGAAGGGTTTTATTTTCAAAAATGGACTTCAACTTAACTAAGCAGTTTCTCAGCTTCTTTTACAACGTTACTTGGAACAAAACCAAAAGACTTTCCGACTTCAGCTGCTTTTCCACTACGGCCAAATTCTTCTAAAGAGAATACGTTAATTGCAGCACCCGGACAAATGCTGTACCAGCCACTGCCAACTCCTACTTCTAATGCTAGAATTGGTTTAGCAGGAGGTATTACATGATCCCGGTATGACTTATCTTGATTCATAAATACTTCACGGCAGGGAACTGAAACTACTCTTACACCATATCCTTTATTCTCTAACAGCTGAGCAGTTTCCACTGCGAGACTAACTTCACTGCCTGCTGCAACTAAGGTAATATCCAGCTCTTGTTTCTCAAGATAAACCACATATCCGCCCTTAGACATATTTTCAGCAGCATGCTTTTTATATACTGGTAACCCTTGACGAGTCAGAATCAAAGCACTAGGTCCATCCAGCCTATTTAACGCATCCAGCCAAACTTGAACCGTCTCTTCCGGATCTCCAGGACGATATACGTTTAAATTTGGAATTAAGCGCAGTGATTCAGTTTGTTCAACAGGTTGATGGGTCGGACCGTCTTCGCCAACATAAATAGAGTCGTGTGTAAATACGTAGATAACAGGCTGTTTCATTAATGCAGCCAATCTTATTGAATGGCGTAAATAATCGGAGAATACCAAGAATGTCCCTCCAAATATCCTAAAGCCTCCGCTGAGGCTTATACCATTCATAATGGCACCCATGGCATGCTCACGTACACCAAAATTGAAATTTCTTCCAGAAAAATCTTCCGGCTTAATATGTCCACAACCCTCTATACGAGTCTTATTTGAAGGAGCTAAATCAGCTGAGCCTCCAATTAAATATGGAATTTCTTTGGCCAAACTATTAATAACTTTTCCACTTACAGCTCTAGTAGCCTCGGAATCGCCTATATTATACTTAGGCATTCTTTCAGCTAAATTCTCAGGCAACTCATTGGCAAACGCTTTCTGCCATTCTTTGGCAAGCTCAGGATACTTCTGCTGCCATTGATTAAACATCTCATTCCACTGCTGTTCTAATTTGCATCCTTTATCTATCAACTCTCTGCGCATTTGCTGAGCTTCATTCGAGACATAGAATTCTTCAAGCGGCAAGCCAAGGGCCTTTTTCATGGCATTAATTTCATCTTTTCCTAACGGAGCACCATGAATTGCTGCGGTTCCAGCTTTGTTGGGGGCTCCTTGACCAATTTTGGTTTTAGCAATAATGATACTCGGCCGTTTGGTTTCTGCCTTTGCCTGCTTAATGGCTTGGCGGATCTGTCCTAAATCATGACCGTCAATTTCTTGAACATGCCATCCATAAGCCAGATAACGATCCTTGACAGACTCTGTAAATGCCAAATCAGTACTGCCTTCGATAGTAATCTTGTTGGAATCATAAAATACAATTAACTTATCCAGTTTAAGATGACCAGCCAGCGATGATGCCTCAGAGGTAATCCCTTCCATCATACATCCATCACCTGACAAAACATATATATGGTGATCAACAATGGGAAAACCCGGTCGATTATAACGTTCAGCTAGCATTCTTTCCTGAATGGCCATGCCGACACCATTAGCGAAACCCTGCCCCAGCGGACCTGTAGTGGTTTCTACTCCTGGAGTATGCCCATACTCAGGGTGCCCGGGTGTTTTTGAATCCAGTTGTCTAAAACGCTTGAGTTCCTCAAGTGGCAAATCATATCCGCTTAGATGCAGCAGCGAATATAACAGCATCGAGCCATGAC
>JAAZMN010000046.1 GCA_012798795.1 Bacillota bacterium
AAAAACCGGTGGTTTTTTTGTTTTGCAAATATTTATCTATACTTTAACGTGCATTGGATTACCAACTGTGGAAAACGAAGCACTGCTTAATTGCTGTTTTACCTGCTGAGCCAGTTGTGAATCAACTATGGGTGATGGAATATACCATTTATTTTCATTGGCAATTTGGGTAAGATTCATGTGATTCTGCTCGGCAGTGTCTCTTAATTGTATTATAGTTTGCCGCAACTGCTGATTCGAACACTCTATAGCAGCTTTTGTTAAATCGACAATTTCATGCTTAACCATTGCTAATGCATCTAAAACCATCTCGCGATCCTGCAAAGATACACCTCCTCTACATAAAGTTCAACAGCTTGCTGAACTTTTGTTCACATTTTGTGGACATCTGCTGGAACAACTGCTTTACCTGCTCATCGTTGGCCTGCTGTGAAAAGAAACTAAATTTTTCTTTTCCTACTTGGGCAGGCATAGCTAATTCACGTATAAAGTCTAGTTCTATTTGAGTTAAATTGGCCACATATTTCCTCCTTTCAACCAAAGTCCAATTATATTTTTTACGTAAACTGCTTAAATTATGCCAAAAAAATGCTAGCTTACATTAATAGAATCCCTAAAAATTCTATCCAATGCATCGCTAGCAATAACATGTTCAAATTCTTCTAAGTATCACCCAAGTAATTGCTAATTAAATCGCTATCAAAAAAATCAGGCAGACATTCATCAGTAAATTGCTTGATTAGTTTCTCCTCAATCAATATCTCTGTCCATTCATCATTTAGATTGATCTTTACCTGATCACCATAATTATAAATACCTTGATTCATTAACCCGATAACAGCAGCCAGCTTCCAGCAATATGGTAAGCAGCCGGCTGCAACTATAGCTTGGCCGAATTCCACTCCCCATTTTCCCAGCGAACTTAAAGTTAATACTTCTACATTATTATCATGATTATCATCATCGTTAATACTATCAAATAAGTCAGCAATGACTATAACTTGATAAGCAGCACTGCTTACTAGATGATCTATGTCAATATTGTCTATCGATACATCATCCATTAAGTACCATGGTGGTAAATATTCTAGGCGCGGTGCAGGTACTATTTCTGCTTTAAATATATGACAAGCAGCCTCAAATCTATCGAGAAAGCCCCATTCGGGAACAGTTATCTGATTCCAAATGCGCATAGCTTGTGTGTATTTTTTACAGTTAAAGTATGCTGCTCCTAACTGATAAAGATCTTCAACTGACACAAAATAATCCCATCTTCTATGCAGATTAATTACTAAGCGATCATTACCCAATAATCCAGCAACTGCTTTGATAATAACTGTATATTGGTACCAATGATCAGCAAATGGGCCTAAATCAGTCGAAGTACGCATACCCTGATCAAAATCACGAATAGCATGCCGTAAATAACGGTAAGCACCTAACTCGTCTTTCAGATAAAAAGCACATTCACTCGCCAAAGTATACCCAAACGGATTCAAAAATCCATTTCCCAGACCCGACTTTAAAACATCTAACGCTTCCTGATAGTTGTGCATCAATAATTTACAGTACCCAAGAATATTTCTAACCATCGGATCTTCTTTCTCCACCAAAGCCTGTGTTAATAGCTTTTCAGCTTGAATAAAATCGCCAACTTCAATTAAACTGTTCCCCTGCCGGACTAAGCAGCGTGTATCATATTCTTGCCGCGGCTTATGATATTGTTCACTGCTGTCAAAATTAAATCCGTAATACTCCTGCCTCAACCATTCAAGAATTTCTGGTTGACTGCTCCACAAATCCAGATGATCATGTAGATAATTAACAGCTTTGGCTAACTCCAAATCCGTCACATCGTTTTCATCGATATCCACATGAGCCTCTATTAAGCTTATAGGTTCCAGCAGTAATTGACAAACCGGCTCATTATGAGTTATTGCCCGCCGAGCTTTCATGTGAACTTGTTTGCTCGCACCTTGTTCAAAATATGATAATAATAAGTCATTATACAACCAACGCAGATCGTTTAATTCTTGATATGCATCTAATAATTCACGGGCTTCCCGATAACGATATAATCTAATTAATAAACGAAATAACGAATAACGTACATCTTGATTATCATTGATATCCAGCTGTAGTAGTTGATAATAATAGGATATTGCTTCATCATAGCTGTACAGATTAACTAATTTATCAGCTAATGTTCTAAGTGCAATCAGAAATGAATGCCCCTCTTCAAACTGCCAAAACTTGCCTTCATTCTTGATAAAAAAGTCCCTGCCCAATCTGCGTCTGCCGGCATCAACTGCTTTTCGATACAAATTCACACTACTAGACGGATCTTGTTCTTCATCCCCAAGAATTATATAGGCTTCCATGCAATCAGGATTTATTTCAACAGCCCTCCTAACTAAATCAATGCGCTCCAGTCCTTTGGTCATCCGAGCTTGTTTCACTAATTCATTGGCACGATTAACCTTATCTTTAACATTATTTTGATCCTGAAAAAATCTCTTTGACATAAGACCACCTTTCAATTTAAATTCCTATGGTTGAATTCTTGAGTACTTGCTATTTCTGATTTAGCAGTGGCAATAACCTCTTGAGGATGTTCATGTCTGACAATCTTAAAATCAGGCAGCAGACGCTGTAACCACTTTTCAGTTTCTTTATATCCGTATGGTAAATTACCTGCCAAAAACTCCTTAAACATCTGTGAAAGTGTGTCATTATCTACATCACAAGGCGGTGCAATAAAAATACGTTCATGACTGGTTTTATTGCCGCGTACTTCTTCCGTAGTTAATAACTCTTCATAGAGTTTTTCACCCGGCCGCATTCCGATTACTTTAATCTCAATATCTTCGCCCGGCTCAAAACCAGAAAGTTTAATTAACGTATTGGCTAAATCCATTATCCGCACAGGTTCCCCCATATCTAAAACAAATATCTCGCCGCCTTTGGCAAAAGCACCGGCTTGAATAATTAACTGTACAGCTTCAGGAATAGTCATAAAATAGCGAATAATATCTTTATGTGTAACTGTGACAGGTCCGCCCTTAGCAATCTGCTTTTTGAAAAGCGGGATAACACTGCCCCGGCTACCCAGCACATTGCCAAACCTGACTCCAACATAATTAGTACGGCTGACTGTATTCAAATATTGAATCACCATTTCCGCAATGCGTTTGGACGCTCCCATAACACTGGTTGGATTCACAGCTTTATCCGTAGATACCAGCACAAATCTGTCAGCATTATGTACATTAGCAGCTTGAGCTACAATATATGTACCCATAACATTATTTTTTATCGCTTCTTCTGGATTTCTCTCCATTAGGGGCACATGCTTATGGGCAGCTGCATGGTATATCACATCAGGTTTATATGTCCTAAACACCTGATTAATCCCTATCCAGTCTTTGATATCCTTAACCAATGGAACCAGCTCAACATCGGTAATCGACCGTAAATCCATTTCAATATCATAAATGTTATTTTCACAGATATCCAGCAGTAAAAGTTTTTTTGGTTCGAACTTCACAATCTGCCTGCATAGCTCAGAACCAATAGAACCACCTGCTCCGGTTACTAAAACAACTCGATTACTAACATAAGCTGACATACTGTCTAAATCAATTTCCACCTGTTCTCTTCCTAATAAATCCTCTACCCTAACCTCGCGAATTTGACTAACCTTCACATTACCTTCAATAATTTCAAACACACCAGGTAGAATTTTTACTTTAGCGTCAGTCAAATGACAAATATCTACAATTTCACTGACAACTCTACCTACCACCGATGGCATGGCAATAATAATTTCATCAATATTGTACAGAGAAACTATACGAGGAATATCAGTGCGTGTACCCAATATTTTATAATCTAGCAGCCTATAGTTTTGTTTAAACGGATCATCATCAATAAATCCGATTATATTAACTCTGCCTTGATAATGATTCACCAATTCTTTAGCAACTAATGCTCCTGCATCGCCAGCACCAATAATCAGTACTCTTTTCCCTGTTCCCCTACTGCCATTTCCTACTCCACTTCTTACAATCCTTAAAAAAAGCCGCGACCCACCTAGAAGCATAATATTAAATGTCCAAATAAGTGCTGCTAGGCTAAAGCTAAATAGACTGCTTTGAAACACAAAATAAGCTAAAAATAAATTAATCAAAGAACCGACTGTAACCGCTTTTATAGTGCTGATTAACTCATTAATGCTTGCATATTCCCATACACGATTATATAAGCAAAAATAATATAAACTAATTATTCTTATAAAAGTGCATACCAGGCAGTAAACAGCACAATAAGACCATTCTATACTAGGCAAACCATCAAATTTTATTAAGAGTCCTAAAAAAAACGAGAGATTGATTAAAACTGCATCTCCTAATAATATTATTTTACGTTTATGTACCAACTAAACCCCTCCCATACCCCCTAATAAAACATTCGGCTCTTTTTCAACTTTTCCTTTAACATAATACAATTTTGGGCAGGATTTT
>JAAZMN010000047.1 GCA_012798795.1 Bacillota bacterium
ACTCACTGAACCTGTCAAATAAATATAAGTGGGAGAACATTGCCCAAAAAACTCATGATGAGTACAAAGCAGTTTTAGGTGTTCAAAACAAGTAACCGCGATATATGAAGATGGGCGTAAATAGAATAGTTTGAACAGAAAAAATCAGGTTTAGCGGCTTTAGTTGACAACAGGATCACTAAAGAGGGTGATTAAGCCATAGACAATTTGCTAAAAGAAGAGAGAGGGAAATATGATTTATGTCTTTTTGGTATCAATCGGTGGACTGCTTCCTCTAGTAGATTTAGGAAGACGTCGTCCAGAAGGCATTTTTTTGTCGAAATATATCTTTTGTTGGCTACTATTATTTATGGCTGTCATTGGTGGATTGCGATACAACGTTGGTGCTGATTTTTCAGGGTATTTACGTATGTACCAGTCGGCGCCGGCTCTTTTCAATGGCGTTATTAGACATAGTCAGCAGGCTCATGGAGGCTTAGCCTTTTATTTTATTGCAGGAGTCATAAAGCTGGTAGGTGGTCAAGCATGGTTGCTTTTTTTGACATTCACAATTGCTTCGCTATCTATCAACTCATTGGTTATTCGACGGTATGCTAAAAATTTTGGTGTTGCATTTTTTTTATATTTGTGTTTCAGCTTTTTCGGGAGAGATATGGGTCAAATAAGGCAGGGGTTAGCAACTGCGATTAGCTTTTATTCCATATATTATATAGAAAAACAAAATCCATTACGATTTACTTTGACATTAATTATAGCTAGTTTATTCCATCCAGTATCTATAGTTTTTGCGCCTTTTTATTTTTTTGGTAGAGTCGCTGCCAAGAGATATCAGTACGTCCTTTTCCTAATAGCGGGACTAATTATGGGACAGTTCGGCGTACTTGACTCTTTGATTGCATATCTGCCTGGTGACTTTATAGGCATTGGATATGTGGGTTCTATTCGTTATGGCGCTTCTGTAAGTATATTTTCGGCTAGTATGATACGTCGGCTTTTGCCAGCAATATTGGTTCTTTTATTTTATGATAAGTTTTTTAAAACTAGAGATCTACCCTCGATTATTACTAGTAACATGGTAATCATAGGAGCTTTTCTTAGTCTTATATTTATTGATGTAGCGATATTTATAGAACGTCTAGTGGTTCCATATTTGGTCGCTGAGGTAATCATCTTTTCTAATATGTTAACAATTATTAATAACAAATACTGGAAGACATTATGGGTAGTATTCTGTCTTCTATACGGAGCCTATTTTGTTTATAATCTTTTGAACGGCAGACATGGAGATTTCTTTCCATATAACAATGTTATTTTAGAGAGCCAGTTTTTTTGATTTAATAAAATAATAATCTATGATTGTATATACCGTCATGAATGTGTTGAACTTGGGACAAAGATATATGACGGATAATTTAAAGGATATGCTGTCAAGATGGAGGGGGGCAAAAACGTTCTATACCTGAGGTAGCACGCAACTAAAAGTCTCCCGGCCTACCCTGAGATGGATAAAACTAAGCATGTATGGAGCCAGAAGACTCACCCACAAGCTCATTGCTAAGCTTAAAGCTCCTAACAAGAACAGCTGTGGAGAAATATAAAATCATTCATTAAGACTCACCGCTTCGAGCATTCTGAGGGGAAATGTGCGACATGTTGAAGGTATCTCGAAGTGGATACTACCATCGGCTGGCCAGGCAAATAGCCGAGTGCTCTTGCAAGCAGGTAAAATATTCCGGATAAAATTAAAATCATCCATGAGAAGATTCCGATGTACGACTTAGGCCCTCCAATACTGTTCCATTTTCTAGAGATTTACTAGACAAATAAAACTCAATAAAGTATTGCAGGGGAATCCCCTAGATGACTTTTACCTACCTAAAATGTAAGTACACCAACTTCCTGAATTTCAGAACTAGAAGGGATGCCAAGCAAGCGATCTTTGCGTATACAGTGATCTATTTCAGCATTAAGTATTGTCGCCCACATGAAATGAATTAGTTAGTGGTATTGATAAAATTCGAGCTGCGTATACTAAATAGTGTTCGGGTATGAGTAGCTTAATTAGTAAGGAGAGTAAATATGAGTAAGGGTACGATAATCTATATTGGTAACTTTAGGTTTCCAGATGGTAATGCCGCTGCTAAATTGGCTTTGACTTACGGAAAGATATTTTCAGAATTAGGATATCGAGTTGTTTTTATAGGGGCGGATGAGCGTAAGCCCATCCATCGTAAAGGCGTCCAAGGAAGCGTTCAAGGCCATGATGTTTGGACTTTTGGGTCTTCATTAGAGTTTTCAAAAAGACTACGGCGCTTTTTTAGCATACAAAGCATTATATCCGTTATTATGAAGTATGAAGACGTTAAATTTGTTGTCTGCTATAATTTTCGGGCGATACCTTTTTTGCGTCTTATTTCTTATTGCCGAAAAAAAGGTATTAAGGTTCTGTCTAATACAACCGAATGGTATGGTAACATTGACAAAAGCATCTCATACGATTTTTATAGATATATTGACACAACTCTTCGGATGCGAGTTGCCAATAGGTTCGTTGATGGTCTAATAGTAACAAGCAGTTATCTAAAGGAGTTCTATAGTAAATCTGATATTGTTGTAGTTCCTTCACTTTCTGATGTTCAGGAGAACAATACCACGGTCGATATCAGAAGTTCGCAAAAAGTCCAGTTGGTTTATGCGGGAAATCCTTTTAATCTTGGAAAGAGAATAAAGGATAGGTCAACTATCAAGGACCGGTTAGACAAAGCCATACGCTACCTTTATTATCTTTCCGTAGAAGGTTATGATTTTCAGTTTGATATATATGGATTAACACGTCAGCAATATCTTGTGGCATTACCAGAAGATCATACTTTATTTGATGAACTGAACGATAAGGTATTCTTTCATGGATTTGTAAGCGGGGCTGAAATCTACTCAGCAATAGCGAGTGCAGACTTTACACTGCTCATTAGAGATATTAATCGCGTTACTCTAGCGGGTTTTCCAACTAAGATAGCTGAAAGTATAAATTTAGGTGTACCTGTACTTACGACACGAATTGGGGATATGAATGACTATATCTTAGAAGGCAAGATGGGCTTTCTTTTAGATCCTAATGATGATCCATATAACATGAGTACATTAAAGAGAGTGCTTGCTATGAATCATCAGGAAATAGATTTGATGAAAAGGTGCTGCCGAGAAACCACAGTTTTCAAGCACCGAAACTGGAGTCCTCAAGTTGAGAAGTTTTTAGACAGATTGTTGATGGTGTGACTTCTAAGCCAATGTGAATATTTGAATGGGTTGGCAAAGATATATGCTTGTTTGCGGTAGAATAGATACGATTTTAAAAAACAATAAATGGAGATATAACATTATGATTAACAAAGGCACTTTACTTATTACAGGCGGAACCGGGTCTTTCGGTAATGCTGTTATGATGCGCTTTTTAGATACAGATATAGGGGAGATACGAATATTTTCTCGCGATGAGAAGAAGCAAGATGATATGAGAAAACTTTATAGAAATGATAAACTTAAATTTTACATAGGTGATGTAAGGGACTTATCAAGTGTAAGAAACGCAATGCACGGTGTAGACTACATTTTTCATGCCGCTGCTTTGAAACAGGTGCCATCATGCGAGTTCTTTCCGCTTGAGGCTGTAAAAACTAATATTCTGGGAACAGATAATGTTCTCACTGCG
>JAAZMN010000048.1 GCA_012798795.1 Bacillota bacterium
CGGCTTAGAGACCATTAAACGAGTGATGAGTACCAAACCACTGCCAATATTAGTGTTAAGCGGCGTGACTGAACATAGTTTCGATATTACTATGAAAGCGTTATCTAGTGGAGCAGTTGATTTTATTTCAAAACCATCTGGCAATATATCTCTGGACTTACACAAGATTAGTCATGAATTAACTGCTAAAATACGCTCTCTTGCAGATATAAAGCTAACAAGACCTGCTAAGACAAAGCTAAAAGTACCCACACCACACTTAAAGGTAGTTAAGCCGCTGCCGTTAGAAATGGAAGTCAGCAAAAATATTGTAGCAATTGGTTCATCTACAGGTGGCCCGAGAGCTTTAGAGAAATTGTTTATGCAGTTACCTGCTCATCTTAATGCAGGTATTTTAGTCATACAGCATATGCCAAAAAACTTTACCCGTAGTTTAGCTGCCAGATTAAATTCATTATCTTCTTTCACCGTAAAAGAAGCAAGTGACGGAGACTATATTAAAGATGGTCAAGCTTTGGTTGCTCCAGGTGACTTTCACTTAATTGTCGATAATCAAAAAAGAGTGAGACTTAATCAAGAACCACCAGTAAAATATTTGCGGCCAGCTATTGATGTAACGATGCTGAGTTTACCCAATGTTTTTAAAAACCGAGTTGTCGGTGTTATTCTAACTGGAATGGGTAATGATGGGGCCAAAGGCATGGCTGCCATTAAGCAAAACGGCGGTTATACAATTACTCAGGACAAAGCAACTTCTACTATATACAGTATGCCGCGGGCGGTTTACGATCAAGGCAACGCTGATTATGTCCTACCAATCGAACAAATAGCTAACTGCATTGTTAAACTTGTTAATGAAATTTAACGGAGGCTTTTATCGATGGATTATAGTTTGTTTAAGCAGGAAATCCATGATATAATTAAAATCGATCTTAACTGCTATAAAGAGCAGCAGATGCATAGACGAATCCTTCAATGGATTTCCAGACATGATTTGATTGATTATTCAGGCCTAGCTCAGGCATTAAAAACCGATCAGGAACATCGAAAGAAGTTTCTGGATTATCTTACAATTAACACTTCGCATTTTTTCCGCGATCCTAGTGTTTTTGCATATATTGAGCAGGAAGTCTTACCAACCATTAAAAAAAATTCTAATGTAAGGATCTGGAGTGCAGGTTGTTCCATTGGTGCAGAAATATATTCCATCGCTATTTTGGCTGAAGAACAGAGATTATCTGCTGCCACATTTCTGGCCACAGATATAGATCAGTTCAGTATTGAGCAAGCTAAGGAAGCCGTATATCGACAAAACCAGATCAATTATGTTCCGGAACACTTATTAAGAAAGTATTTCATATCCAAAAACAACCATTATGAATTAAAGAAATCCATTACAGAACAGGTGACATTTGTTAAACAAAACCTATTAACCGATATATTTGAAGGTAATTTTGATCTTATTTTATGTCGTAATGTGTTTATTTATTTTACCAGTGAAAGTCAGCAAAAACTCATAGCCAAATTTGTTAATTCGCTCAAAAAGGGAGGATATTTTGTTGTTGGTTCCGCAGAACATATTATTAATCCTAGTCAATTTGGTTTAGCACGAGTCAGTTACTGTATTTATCAAAAACAGTAATGACAGGAGGTGTATATGTGACTAAGGCAGGATTATTTACAGCTGATACTGTCGAGCAGGCCATCGAAATTGCTCTCAAACAGCTTAATACTGATCGATCTCAGGTTAAAATTGAAGTTCTTGCTGAACCAAAAAGGAGTTTTTTTGGTCGCAAACAAAAAGCAGAAATTAGAGTTACACTTCTTGAAGAAAAACAAGAAGAAAAACAAGTACAAGATAATATCGATGGTCAGGTCTGGATTGCTAGCGGTGAGATTAAGTATAAATCGCCAAAAGACGGGGGAAGAAATCCGATTATTCTTTTTGACAAACTAATTGACGTAACCTATAATGGCTGTGAGCAAAAATTGAACGTAGAACTAGACAATGGAATAGATGGTTTAGAAATCAGACTTCCGCCGACTCAAAAGCCTAAAAGACATGCGGAAATTGATATATCACCTGATAAAATGGAAGCGTATTTACAGTTTCAATTGTTCCAAGGTGTTAAATATCGGCTTAAAGATTGTGCTCCAAATCGTGTAATTCAACTAGAGCTTGATTATGAACCAATTATTTCTGAGAAATTTACCAAAGAGGAAATTGCTGAAGAATTAGCAAAGGCCGGAATAACCTATGGAATTGATTATAGCGATCTGACCGACCAAGTTTTAAAAGAACAGAATCAAAGGATTCTGATTGCTCGAGGGACTCCTCCAATACCACCTATAGATGGATATATTGAATATTTATTCAAACAAGAACAGGAAGCAAAACCTGATTTAGATGCAGAGCGTATTGATTTTTATGAGTTTAAGCCTGTTTTAAGTGTTGAAGCAGACGTAATGCTTGCTAAAAAAACACCCGGTAAAGCAGGTAAAAGCGGTATTAATATTTTTGGTGAAACAATTACTGTAGCCAAACCGAAAGAACCTAAAATAGTGACGGGCGAAGGTGTCAGGTTAAGCGATGATCAATTAACAGCTTATTCAATCAAACCGGGATTGCCGGTTATTCATAATGGTGTGCTTCGAATTATTCAGGTATATGAACTGAGATCTGATGCCAATCTAGAGACGGGAAATGTCCGATTTAATGGAGAAGTTATTATTCACGGTAATGTCTGCGAACGGGTAAAGGTTAAATCTTACATCGGCGGAGTTCAAATATACGGTATGGTGGATCGAGCGGTTATCGAAGCTGAGCGTGATATATTAATATCTCGCAACGCAATTGCTTCTCAACTAATAGCCGGAGGATACAATGCTGCTTATATTAAGCTTGCATCATATTTGCAAAAGTTGCGCGATTCTCTCCAACAATTACTGCATGCTTTTGAGATTGTGGAATCGCATCAATCTGGTTTTCATCATGGAACTTTGTTAAAAAATATTATTGAACTTAAATTTAATCATATACCCACAAGTATTGCGGAATTTGATTCGCTATTTTCAGAAATCCAACGGACATTTGAACCGGATTTCCATACGTTAATTCTGGAATTAAAATCTTGGTTTCTTGACCGAGGTCCTTTGAAAATCGATGATGTTTCCATTATTGAGCGGCTCATAAGTCAACTTGATTATTGGGAAAATGCATACCAAAACAGCGGAGAAGAGGCTAATAATATTACTGCTGCTTATTTACACAACTGCACTGCTCAAGCCTCAGGAATAGTCAAGATTACCGGCCAAGGCGCATATTACTCTGAAATACTTGCTGGAAAAGGTTATTATCAGAAGACAGGTGTATTTCGCGGTGGAAATATTATTGTCAATGAAGGCGACATTTTACTTAAAGAGTTAGGCGGCCCGACTGGAATTATTACACACGCTTCGATTATTTCTAGTGGAAAAATGACAATAGGTTTAGTATATCCGAATGTTACTGTTTCCATTAAGAATCAAAAATATAATTTTCTCAACCAGGCTCCCAATGTCAGAGTGTTTTTGACAAGTGACGGATTAACAGTTTATAGTGGTTCTAGTAAATTGCTGTAGATGGGGGAGTTTAATGACATCAAGAAGAAAAATTCGCGAAATGATCTATTTAGGTTTGATGATTGGCATAGCCATTAGTCTGAATATCTTTGAATCAATTATTCCCATCCCAACTCCAGTACCAGGAGCTAAACTAGGTTTGGCAAATATTGCAGCACTCTTTGTGATTGTGCAGTTTGGCCCTAGAGAAGCAGTTATAGTCAGTGTTATTCGAACGTTTTTAGGTTCTCTATTTAGCGGTACTTTATTTGCTCCAACATTTTTTTTAAGTTTTTTTGGAGGATTAATGAGCACTTTGGTCATGGGCTTGGCTTACAGACTATTTAAGAAACACTTTAGTATTATTGGTATCAGTATTCTCGGTTCCATTACTCATAATCTAACTCAATTAACTGTCGCTTCTGTTATGTTTTCAAATATCGGGTTTTTCTATTTACTGCCATATTTACTCTTTTTTGCCCTTCCTACAGGATTTTTCGTCGGGATTGTAACCAACCTGATGATAAAACACAGCACATTTAATTAGAATACATTTTGCATATTAAAAATTTCTTTACGATAAATGTGACTTAACTGCATGTCTAGTGCAGACAGTTCTGCAAGTCCTGTAACCTTATCCTTTGAAGATACATAGCTGACCAATCGTGCTATTAACATTTCTACACTTTCAATTTCTTGATGTAATATGTAAAAGTCCCATTGATCTTGGATTGTATTCCAGCGTTTTTCCAGCTTAGCGATATTTTGCTGAACCGTTGACCAATTTTCATCATTAATTTGTTCCTTAATTTCAGCTAGTTCAGCACGCATTTCGTTAATTAGGACTAATGTACAATTTGTCGTATAGATACCAAAGATTAAAAACAGAATAAGTATAATAGATAAACCGATGAATAACCTCATTGCAGTCCCTCTTTTTTAGATTTTTCTTGAAAGAACAGATTTCCATCTGTATCTAAGCTGGCAAAAAAAACATTTTTAGGATCATCAATACCAAATTTTTTTAGTTCGCTATTTAACCACTTGGAATTAAGGTTAACTTCGGTTAAGTTATCATCTTGAATTTTTCCGTCAAGAATCAGTGGATAAGATAAGCCTTCATATTTAGTATTTATCTGCATATCACTAGGAGTAACAGGTCTTTTCTGAGATTTAGGTAGAACGCTTAAATTACCGCTGGTTTCTAATACAGCATATTCTATGTCGCCGATGTTAAAGTACCCTTGCAGACGTAATTGTTCTAATAATTCATTTATATTATACCGAGCCCGTGAAAGCTGGTGCATACAAATTTTTCCATTTCTAATTACTATACTTGGATTGCCGTCCATAAAAGAACGCAGCCATAAACTTTTCATATTTAGATATGAGATTGTTACTTGGAAAAAAAGCAGAGTAAATATAGGGATCAATCCATTCAAAAGGGGAATAGCCCGATCTTCCATGGGTATTGCAGCTAATTCAGCGATCATGATAGTTATTACAAGCTCGTAGGGTTCCAGTTGGCCAATTTGCCTTTTGCCCATTAAACGCATAGTTAAAACTACAACAACGTATAGAATCAGTGTTCTAACAAAAACAATTAACACAAAATCTCCTCCATGAATTTAGCTATGTACTTATTATGTCCAATTTATTTGTTTTTTGAATGAAAATGCAAAAGGAATAGCATCCTATATCGCGAATTATTCATCGGAGAAGGAGAGACAATCAATAATGAACTACTCAACAAACAGCAAATTACGGAAATTTTATCTTAAAACAATGGGTTGTCAAATGAATGAACATGATTCTGAGACTATCATTGGTATACTAACTGGTCTGAATTTCATTCCAACAGATGACTATAAGAAAGCAGATTTAATTCTTTACAATACTTGCTGCGTAAGAGACAATCCGGTGCGTAAGGTATACGGCCATATAAACAGTTTTAAATCACTTAAAGAACAGAAGCCAGATTTAATAATTGGAATATGCGGCTGTATGACTCAACATAAACAAGAACTGGAAAACATTAAAGAAAGACTGCCTCACGTTGACTTGATTTTCGGTACCCATAACATTTATCGTTTACCTGAGCTGATGAAACGAGTGGACAACGGTGAACGTGTAATTGAAGTATGGGATGAGGCCGAAGATATGGTGGAAAATTTACCGGTTAAACGAGGCCATTCTATCAAAGCTTTTGTTAATATTATCTATGGCTGCACAAATTACTGCAGCTACTGTATTGTTCCTTACACAAGAGGCAGGGAGCGAAGCCGTGAACCTGAAGCCATTGTTTCTGAGGTGAAAAATCTAGCGAGAATAGGATATAAGGAAATAACACTGCTGGGTCAGAATGTAAATGCTTATGGAAAAGATATAGCGTTAGATATTGATTTTGCCGGTCTTTTAACTATTTTAAATGAAATACCTGGTATTGAAAGAATTCGTTTTATGACCAGTCATCCCAAAGATATGAAAGACAACTTAATTGAAGCTATGGCAACATTACCTAAAGTATGCGAACACCTTCATCTGCCGGTTCAAGCAGGAAGTGATCGAATTCTTAAAATGATGAATCGCGGATATACAAGGTCATATTATCTTAAGCTGGTAAGAAAACTAAGAGAGGCCATTGGAAATATTAGCCTTACAACAGACTTAATAGTCGGATTTCCCGGTGAGACTGAAGAAGACTTTCAACAAACTTTAGCTTTAGTAGAAGAAGTAGGCTTCAGCTCCGCCTTTACATTTATTTATTCTCCCCGCAGTGGAACGCCTGCTGCAAAAATGCAAGAGCAAATTCCTGAAGATGTTAAAAAGCAGCGTATATATAAGTTAATTGAGCTGCAAAATAAGATCAGTCTAAACCATATGCAATCCTTAGTCGGCGAAACCATAGAGCTGCTTGTAGATGAATATATGCCTGAAAGCAACTTATTATCGGGGCGAACTCGCACCAACAAACAGATTCTTTTTTCAGGATCACCAGACTTAATTTCTAAACTTGTACAAATTAAAATTACAGAAGCTAAAACTTGGAGTCTTAGAGGTCAACTAATATAAATACTAGGAGGAATTTGCATGTGGCTTGATCAAAACAAGACACTTTTGATTAGTCTTAACCGGGATACATGGCAGCTTCCGGTTAGAAACAACACCGGCGATTATTTAGGTAATGTTGTTGCTCAAATAGTAGAACCAAAGGAATATTTGGTACGATATTTTCTAATTTATAATCCAAATCAAGAACGCAGATTTCTCTTACCTTCAGATACTGTAACAGCAATTGATGAATGGATTTGCTGTACGATTGGTGCCGAATATATTGCTCAACTACCAGATTATACACAATCACTTGAACGTGAAGATGAAATAAGGATTTATCAAATAATCTCACAAACACCCTATTGGGAAAATCATTTGATAAACTGAAGGCTGCAGAACACTGCAGTCTTTTTCTTACTGTAGTCAAGCAGGACTTATGCTTGAAATTAGCGAATGATTTTAAGTAATGGAGGTGCACAAACGGTGACCTTAACACCTATGATGCAGCAGTATACACGCATTAAAGCTCAATATCCGGATGCATTGCTTTTTTTTCGCTTAGGTGACTTTTACGAACTCTTTGGGGAAGATGCAAAAATTGCCTCAAAAGTGCTGGAAATAGCTTTGACAAGTCGCGATCGCAGAAAAAAGAATCCTCTGCCCATGTGCGGGGTACCTCATCATGCAGCATCCGGCTACTTAGAAAAATTAATTAAGAACGGTTTTAAAGTAGCCATTTGTGAACAACTTGAAGATCCTAAGACAGCGAAGGGTGTAGTCAAGCGCGATGTTATTAGAGTGATTACTCCCGGCACCTTTATTGAAGGTGATGTAGAGGATAAAAGTAACGTTTATTTAGTCGGTATTGCTAAAGAATCTGAGCAATACGGATTAGCTACTGTAGATCTTTCAACTGGAGAATTCAAAGTTACCCTAGTAGAGAGCACAGATGATATCAAGGACGAATTAACGAGAATTCAACCTGCTGAAATAATTGTTTCAGATGCTGGCACTCTAGATGATCTAGAGCTAGACTTATTGATTAATCGAATTAATACAATTGTTACTAAAACCGATGCTAGAAACTGGTTTCCTAAAACATGTGAACATCTTTTAAAAACACATTTCAAATTAAAAAGCTTGAATTCACATGGTTTGGATAATGAATTACTGATTCAGACAGCCGGAGCCGTCTTAGCATATTTACAAGAAACTCAAATGGCCGCGTTAGAACATATTACACAAATAGTTAGATATTCACTAACTCAATTTCTGCAAATTGATGGGATCAGTCAGCGCAATCTTGAACTGACAAAAACCATTCGCGATAGCAGAAAAGCAGGCTCATTATTGGGAGTATTAGACCAAAGTGTTACCAGTATGGGAGGGAGATTACTCAGAAATTGGCTAGAAAAACCTTTAATTGATGCAAAAAAAATTAGAGAACGCCAACAGGCTATTGCTTGTTTAGTTAATGATAATCTATTACGATTAGAGCTTGCTGAATTGCTTGATGAAATTCTTGATCTGGAACGCCTTTTAAGCAAACTAGTTTATGGAACCGGTAACGCCCGCGACCTGATTGCTTTAAAGATTTCCTTAGCACAAATTCCTAAAATTAAAAAACTGCTATCTACCGCGGATTCACATTTACCTAAGTATGCTGACCAGCTTGACCCGCTGGATGACTTAACTAATTTGATTAACCGGGGAATCGTAGATGACCCGCCTGTCAGTGTTCGAGAAGGCAACCTGATAAAGAAGGGCTTTAATCAAGAATTGGATCAATTGAGGGCAGCTAAAAAAGATGGTAAAGCGTGGATTGCATCTCTTGAAGCACAGGAACGTGAGAGGACAGGTATCAAATCACTGAAAGTAGGATTTAACAGGGTGTTCGGTTATTACTTAGAAATAACTAAAGCTAATCTAGCCCATGTGCCTGAGGAATATCACCGCAAACAGACTCTGGCCAACTCCGAACGTTTTACAACACCCGAATTAAAAGAAAAAGAAGCCCTGATTTTAGGTGCCGAAGAAAGAATTACTGATTTGGAATACCGGTTATTTACTGAAATCCGCACTGAAGTGAGCAAATATATAGTACAGATTCAGCAAAATGCGCGAATTGTTGCTGTATTAGATGTTTTTCAAGCACTGGCTCAAACTGCCCAAGATCAAAATTATGTCTGTCCAGAAATCACTGATAAACCAACACTTACAATAGTTGGTGGACGCCATCCTGTTATCGATGCATTGCAACCCGGATTTGTGCCCAATGATTTACATTTCACTGATGACAATCGGTTAGTGCTGTTAACGGGTCCGAATATGGCAGGAAAAAGCACGTTTTTACGTCAAACTGCTTTAATTGTAATCTTAGCTCAAATCGGCAGCTATGTTCCGGCGGACAAGGCAAAAATTGGCATAGTAGATAAAATATTTACGCGTATCGGAGCAGCCGATGACTTAAGTACTGGCCAAAGTACTTTTATGGTGGAATGCAGTGAAACAGCAAATTTGGTTCGTCATGCAACAAAAAGATCATTGATTATCCTAGACGAATTGGGGCGAGGAACCAGCACCTTTGACGGCATGGCAATTGCCCAGGCGGTTATTGAATTTATTCACAATAAGGTAAATTCACGAACCCTATTTTCAACTCATTATCACGAACTAACTAAGCTGGAAGAAACATTGAAACGTCTGAATACCTATCAAATGGCAATTGAAGAACAAAATGGTCAAATTTATTTTCTTTATAAAGTCATTCCCGGAAACACTGACAAAAGTTATGGTATTAATGTGGCTAAAATGGCAGGAATGCCAAATGAAATTATTGAACGTGCAGAAAATTTGCTGTATCAGCTGGAAGCAAACCAGAAAAAGCCTGTTCAGCTTGATCTTTTTCAAAGTTTACAGCATCCTTTAACAGCTGCTGCGTTAGAACAAGAGAAACATGATAATGAAATGCTGCTTAAAGTTAAACAGGAATTATTGAAAATCAATGTTAACGAAATAACTCCTCTTACTGCACTAAAGATAATTGATAAGCTGCAGCAGCTTCTAAATGGGAAAGACAGGGATGATGAACATGAATAGAATTAAACTGCTTCCTGACTCTATAGCTCATAAAATTGCTGCTGGAGAAGTGATTGAACGACCGGTTTCGGTAGTAAAGGAACTGGTTGAAAACTCTATTGATGCTTTAGCTACTTTTATTGAAGTTGAGATTAAAGAGGGAGGAAAAGAGTATATTCGTGTTAGCGATAATGGTATAGGCATTAATCCAGAAGATCTTGAATTAGCTTTTGTTCCACATGCCACAAGCAAAATTAACTCCATTGATGATCTGTTTACCATTTCAAGTTTAGGATTTAGAGGAGAAGCACTTGCGAGTATTGCCAGTGTTTCAGAACTGATTCTAAAGTCAAAACAACGCAGCAGTATTAAGGGGTATCAGATCAGCTTTGATCTTGAGCAAAAGCCTATTATAGAGCCGGTGGGCATGGACATAGGTACTACTGTTGAAGTAAGGCGGCTTTTTTATAATACCCCCGCACGGTATAAGTTTTTAAAAACAACAAATACTGAACAGCGATACATTATTAAATTTATTGGTAGCATCGCTTTGGCTCATCCGCATATAGCCTTTAAACTGGTTATTGATGAAAAAATAGTAATTCAAACCTATGGCAGCGGTAAACTGATTGATGCTTTAACAAGTGTTTATGACCGTCACACTGTTCGCAGTATGATTCCACTAGCATATGAGACAGCCTGGGGGAATATCAGCGGCTATTTAGCACTACCAGAAACTACTCGCAAAAGCCGCAGAAATCAGCTGATTATTCTCAATGGGAGAGTTATTGACAGCCCTTTAATTACAAGTGCTGTGGAAAAATCATATCAAGGCATGCTAACAGTGAAGGAATATCCGATATTCTTAATTAATATTTCTATTGATCCAACTATTGTTGATGTCAATGTTCATCCTGCTAAAAGTCAAGTTCGTTTTCAAAATGAAAGGGAGATTTATCAGGAAATCAGCACCGCCTGCAGAAGAATCTTACTTGACCATGACTTAACCGGTAAAATAACTATACCGGAAAGTAAACCGGCGCCAGCTGTCAACGCGGCTCAAACAAGCTTAGATTTAAATAAGTACTTTCCTTGGCAGCCTAAAACTTGGAAGAAAGTTGACGAGTATTTAAAGCAAGAAAGTGGTTTTCAGATAACTGAAACAGAAACAAAAAATATAGATTTGTTTAGGGCAGATACTTTACAGGAAAAACCTGAAGAAAGACCTGTGCAAAAAACCGAACATACAATAAGAGAACAGCTATTAAATGCCGGGATAATAGGTCAATTCCGCCAAACTTATATACTGCTGGAAACCATTACAGGACTTTGGATTTTGGATCAGCATATAATTCATGAACGAATTCTCTATGAAAAACTGATTAATAAGGATTATAAACCTTATGTACAGCGTATATTTCCTCAAACTCTTGACTTTCCTCCTGCAGAAAGCAGCCAAATTTATGATAATCTAACAAAACTAAATTCATTGGGGATAGAACTGGAAGAGTTTGGGACAAATAGCTTTATTCTCCGTGGAATACCTCACTATCTTAGTGAAAAAGATAACTCTATTAACGAACAAGATATTCTTGATCTTGTCAGTGATCTTAATCAAGATGCTAACTCACATGAGAAAGCAGCACTGACCTTATCTTGTAAAGGTGCTGTTAAAGCAGGACAGCGATTAAGTGAAGAAGAAATAAGGTCGCTTTTATCCCAGTTAGCTGAGACCGAAAATCCATTTACATGCCCACACGGTCGCCCCATTATTCTTAGATTTGATGATCGCGAAATTCTCAAACGATTTGGTAGGTGAAAGTCAATGGATAAAACGGTTGTTATTGTGCTTGTAGGACCTACTGCCGTAGGTAAGACTGAAACAGCATTATCTATAGCACAAAAACTTAACTGCGAGATTGTGTCGGCTGATTCCATGCAGGTTTATCGAGGCATGGACATAGGGACGGCAAAACCAACTTGTGATGAGCAGGAATTAGTCAAACACCATTTAATTGATGTTTTAGATCCAGACCAGAAATTTACAGTGGCTGAGTACGTTCGCCTGGCTGATAGCTGTATAAACCAGGTAATAAAAAGAGGCTCTCTGCCTTTAGTCACCGGAGGTACGGGTTTATATATAAATGCATTAATCGACGGATTCTTGTTTCCGGATCAAGGTGCAGATGAGACAGTTCGCAGCGAACTACAGAAACAAGCTGAAAGAGACCCCGAAGCTTTATACCAGGAATTAATCGAGGTCGACCCAATTAGTGCTTCTAAATTACATCCCAACGATACCAGAAGAGTTGTTCGTGCACTGGAAGTATACCGCACTCGCAAAATTCCCATAAGTACGCTGCAGGCTAAAGCCCGTAAAAAAGAAAGTAAATATAATCCGATTATGATTGGTTTAACACGCAGGCGTGACCTATTATACCGCCGCATCGAACAACGGGTGGATTACATGATAGAAAATGGGCTGATAAATGAAGTACGTGTTTTGCTCAAGAAGTATCCTAAGCAACCCACCGCACTTCAGGCTATCGGTTATAAAGAAATAGCCCTTTACCTGAATGGATGCATTTCTTTGGATGAATCCGTCAAACTTCTTAAAAGAGAAACCAGGCGTTATGCCAAACGACAGTTGTCTTGGTTTCGGCGTGACAAACGGATAGTCTGGTACGATCTGGGACATGTGGAAATTGAGCAGATAATTAAAGATACCCAAAGTAAACTTAAAGAAACCACTATTTAGTGGTTTTTTTATGAACAATTTAGCTCTGCATGCGTATATATAATAAGTGAGGTTGCTTTTTGACATAATTTGGGGGTGGGCATATGGATAAGGAACACGTTATCAAGCAGGTAGAAAACGGTGAAATCAGTGTAAATCAGGCTCTATCCATAATGCGTAAAACTACTAATTCTTCAGTTATAAAAGTCGGTGAACAACCTACCCAATCTGACCAGGTAACTCAAATTATGCGAGAACTAGACTGTCTTATTGGCTTGGATTCCGTTAAGCAGTTGATCAATGAAGTACATGCATATGTAGAAATTCAGCAAAAGAGAATGTCAGTGAATCTAGTTTCAGAACCTACTGTACTTCATATGATTTTTATGGGTAATCCAGGAACGGGTAAGACTACGGTAGCACGAATTATCGGTAAACTTTTCTTAGCCATGGGAGTGTTGAATAAAGGACATATAGTAGAAGTAGAACGTGCCGATCTTGTTGCTGAATATATTGGACAAACGGCCCAGCGTACCCGCGAACAGCTTCGCAAAGCAAGCGGTGGTGTTTTATTTATTGATGAAGCATACGCATTGGCAAGAGGAGGCGAAAAAGATTTTGGCAAAGAAGCAATAGATACAATAGTTAAGACTATGGAAGATCAGAGAACCAATATAATAATAATTTTAGCAGGTTATTCCAAACCTATGGAGGAATTTCTGCAGACTAATCCGGGTTTAAAATCTCGTTTTCCTATTATAATAAAGTTTCCCGATTACTCTACATTTGAATTGTTTCGCATCGCCGAAATGATGTTACAGCAAAGAGAATACCAGTTATCAAAAGGGGCCAGACGAAAAATGTTTCGTCTAATTGAAGAGCTTAAATCAGGTAATATGGAGAACTTTGGTAATGCCAGAACAATTAGAAACATTATTGAAAAATCCATCCGCAGACAGGCAGTTAGACTAGTCGATAAAAGCAATATATCCCGTACAGAATTGATGGAGATCATTGAAGAAGACCTTTCGGAGGTGGAAAATATTTGAAAAGTATTATCGTTCTCGGACAGACTAATGTTGGAAAAACACTATTTACACTAAACTTTGCGGACTTTTTAGGCATGAATCAATTGACGATTACTTTTCAAAATAGAGAACGAGGTTCTTACAGCCGCACACTTGCCTTATCTGAAGCACAAGCACTGCTGGTAAGTGACAACCTGCATCACACTCAAGACATACAATCCATAGTTTTAAGTCTGCCTGTAGGTAAAAGTGAAAAGCAATTTGAAATCTTAGATACAGCAGGCTTAAGTGACGGAATTCATCATAATGAGCAAATACGTAAGGCCATGGCGCAAACTCTTAGATATATCCGCCAAGCAGATATAGTTTTCCACTTGTTAGACTGTAAAAAAATTGCTGAAACTGATATATTACGGGGAATTGGAGAAATAGACTATCAAATAGCACAGTTTGGCCAGATAAAGCAGGGCTATGTTATCCTTGCCAACAAAATTGATCTGCCAAATTCCCAAGAAGGTCTGAATAAGATTTATACAGAATTCCCAGGAAATCGCATAATCCCGATTTCAGCTAAAAATAAAAATGGATTTAAGGAGGTACGAAAATTTGCCAAGCAGTTATTGTGAGTGGCTAGCTCTTATACCATCTTTTGGAGCCATATTATTAACGGGACTTGTGATTAAATGTCTTGACGATTATCTAGATCAGGACAGCAATAATCCGCTTTTGACTTCCTTAGGCAGGGGAGGTATTGTTTATTTTATATTAGGAATACTGATTGCTGCTGCCTTGGATTTTTCTTTAGTATTCATTTTATTCAGCGCCAGTTATATCGTGGGAATGTTTTTAGATATGACCATTAAACTGCCTTCAGGACTGCCTAGTTGGTTGGAATCTATCATTGTTGCCATTGTATCAATAATATCTGCAGGATTAATCAATACCTTTTGGGCTATCATGATCATGTTTTCCATTCAATTACTGGATGATCTATTAGATTACCAAAATGATTTGATAAATCAACAAACAAACTACGCAATTATACTGGGAATAGAAAGGACCGTCATTCTATTCTTATTAAGTATGTACATAAGTCTAGCACTGCAGCCGTTATTATCAGTAGTTTTATTATGTACAGCTCTTTTTATCTCAGAAGCACTGTGCAAAAATCTTGGGAGGACTGAAAATGTCAGTTTTAAGCAGAGTTGATTGGACTGTAATTACTGTTTTAATTACAGCGTTTATTGCTTTTTCACTTGGATATAAGCGTGGTTTGTGCAAAGGGCGACAGGTAGGGGAAATAGAAGGGGTTATCAAACTTAGAGAAAAAAGCCTTTATCTAGGAAAATGTGGTTTATGCGGAAACGGACAGGACAATCCAATAAAACAGACAGAATAATGTATTCTCCCACAACAAAGGCAGGATTATCTTATAAATATACAGAATAACGTTTACTTGGAAGATAATTAAAACTACCGGCCTTTGTTGACAAGTATGAAGAAATCTTAGGTAAAAGAAGGAATGTGAAAATAAATGAATTACGTAGAAACTGCTAAAGATAAAGTAAAAATCTACTGGCAACAAGTTGAAAAAACAGTGAAGTATAATCAAGCAAAAGTTTTAAAGGCTTTTCAAAAAGCAGAGGTAGGTTCACACTGCTTTACCGATTCTACCGGTTATGGCTATCATGATTTAGGCAGGGATTGCTTAGAAAAGGTATTCGCCTTAGTATTTAATACCGAAGCAGCGCTTGTCAGGCCGCAAATTGTTTCTGGAACTCATGCCATTAATTTATGTTTATCTATACTTAAACCTGGAGAACAATTATTATCTTTAAGCGGTACTCCCTATGATACGCTGCAGCAGGTAATAGGAACGCGCGGAAACTCTGTCAACAGTTTAATAAAGCGGGGAATTGTCTATCGAGAACTACCGTTAAATGACGAAAACAGACTGGACTATGATAGTATTAGAAACATGATTAACGATAAAACAAAAATGGTCATGATTCAACGATCGCCTGGTTATAGCTGGCGACCGGCAATTAGTATAGATGAAATTGAAGAAGCTTTTTCCATTGTGAAAACTGTCAATCCTAACTGTATTTGTTTTGTAGATAACTGCTATGGTGAATTTGTAGAAAATAGAGAACCCAGCGAAGTAGGAGCAAACTTAACAGCGGGCTCTTTAATTAAGAATCCCGGAGGCGGTTTAGCACCCAGCGGTGGGTATATTGTAGGTGACCAAGACCTAATTGAACAATGTGGAGAGTACCTAACCGCACCCGGAGTTGGTATACAAATTGGACCAACTTTTAACATGGTCAGACCATTATTACATGGATTTTTTATAGCTCCTCATATTGTGGGACAAGCATTAAGAGGAGCTATACTGGCATCACAAGTGTTTATGGACCTTGGTTATCGAGTATTACCGTTACCTAGTCACCCAAGAACCGATATTATCCAAGCTATAGAACTTGGCGAAAAAGAAAAAATATTAATATTTTGCCGAGAAATTCAAAAAGCTTCACCTGTAGATTCCATCTATACTCCTATTCCTGATCAAATGCCCGGATACGATGATGAGATTATCATGGCAGGAGGAACATTTATACAAGGTTCTTCCATTGAATTAACTGCAGATGCACCATTACGTAAGCCCTATATTGTGTACCTCCAAGGAGGTATGGGGATCGAACATATTGAAATCGCATTGGAGGCGGTAATTCAAGCATTATAAGACTTTTTCTCGTACAATATCAAAAACTCTCGAATCAATATTTGATAATTTCAATTTTGGCAGGAGTTTACAATTTCTTGTCGAAATTGTAATGATAATTGAGGAGGGAGAAAATGGAAGCACACGCAAAACAATTAGCTGTTTCTGATACCCCTTTTGATCAATTATCTGATGAAGAACTGGCAATTATTGCCCAAAGTGGTAATTTAGAGGCCGAAGAATATTTATTGTACAAATATCAAAGAATGGTTCTTATTTGGACACGCTCATATTTTTTACAGGGCGCGGAACCAGATGATGTAATACAAGAAGGTATGATTGGCTTATATAAAGCAATCCGCGACTTTAACAGTGGTACATCATCATTTTGGTCTTTTGCCAAATTGTGTATCGTTCGTAATGTGATCAGTGCCATCAAAGGTACCACACGCCAAAAACACCTCCCGCTGAATTCTTACACCTCTTTACACAAACCTGTTAACGACTGCGAAGGAGACCGCACTTTGCTGGAAACATTATCAAATCAAAAGGTAGATGATCCAGAAACTTTAGCAATTCATAGAGAACAACTACAATCCGCTGGTAGTGTATTGCAGCAGCTGTTATCCGATTTTGAATATGATGTATTTAAACTGTATATATCCGGTTTTAGCTACCGGGAAATCGCAGAAGAACTTAACACCCATACCAAATCTATTGATAATGCTTTGTGCCGCATTAAAATGAAAGTTGAAAGAAACTACGCCAGTGTATTAGGTTATGAACAAAAGGAATAGACTAGTAATATCTGTTACTTGTAACACTTGTTGTGTAAGTTCGAAGGGCACATGTAAATATCTCCCTAATCTGTGCAAGAGGAGGGATAGTAGGTGAATTTACCATTATTATCCGTTTTTCTGAGACTAATAACATCATTTTTGTTAAGCGGTTTGATTGGACTTGAACGCGAAAGCCATGGACGGCCGGCTGGTTTCCGCACTCATATTCTTGTGGGATTAGGTTCAACACTGATTATGATAATATCTGCATATGGATTTAACGATTTGGGTATTTCCTATGACCCAGGCAGAATGGCAGCTCAAGTAATCAGCGGTGTTGGATTTTTAGGTGCCGGAACAATTTTACGCGAAGGTGTTAACATTCGCGGCTTAACAACAGCAGCAAGTCTTTGGTCAGTTGCTGGCATTGGCTTAGCTGTAGGCATCGGATTGTATGCCCCCGCAATTATTACTACATTATTTATCATAGGTACACTAATTCTCCTAAAGAAATTTGATCCAATTCATGCATTACATACATTGAAAATCACAACAATTGATCAGCCTGCACAATTAGTAGAAGTTTTTGCCGTGTTAGCTGATCATAACATTAGCGTAAAACAAATGATGCTGACATCCGGAGAAAATACAAGCTTGCATCTAGAACTAATAATTGATACTAAAAATAAAAAGCAAATTGAAAAATTATTGGTTAATTTGAATGAAATTAAAGAAGTATCCAAAGCATTTATCGAATAGCAAGGAGGAATTCGGTGAGATTCTTAGTCACAAATGATGATGGGATCTATGCTCCCGGAATAAGAGCATTAGCTGAGACACTTACTAAATACGGTGAAGTAGTAGTTGTCGCACCTAATCAAGAACGGAGCGGAGTAGGCCATGCAATTACTGTAAATCGCCCCTTAAGAATAAATAAGGCTGCACTTTTTCCCTTTATTAAAGAATCGTACATAGTTGACGGTACGCCGGCCGATTGCATAAAAATTGCCATTGAGGCTTTAAACGTTGATGTAGACATAATCGTCTCTGGTATCAACATCGGAGCTAATCTCGGCACAGATGTGTTTTATTCCGGAACAGTTTCGGCAGCAATAGAAGGAATTTTCCAGGGAATTCCTTCTATTGCAGTATCACTTTGTACTAACCCATATGACACTGACATATTTCTGGATACAGCCACTTATTATTTAACCCATTTGCTTTTTGAACTGGAAACTCCATTGCCCAAACATGGATTATTAAATGTTAATATTCCGGGAATACCCCAAGAACAGGTCAGGGGTATTAAAGCCACTAAATTAGGTTTTAGAAAGTTCGAAAATGAATTCGAACAGCGTCTTGACCCCCGTGGAAAGCCTTATTATTGGATGAAAGGTATACCCCTTAAACCAGTTTTTGATAAAGATGATGACCATTTGGCAGTAGAACATAATTATGTATCGGTTACTCCGATAAAATTTGATTTAACTGACTATGAATTGTTAAAAAAGCTTAAAAAAGATTTCGAATAGATTTCTCTCTAGATATTATTATTTTCTGCCCTCACATGTGCTAGATTATATGACGAATAATATTGTGAAATCAGTATTATTCGGTATAGTTGCAGTGTTTCAGGAAACACTAACTATAAGTGTATCACAAGCAAGTTCACTGTAATCAGAGTCACGGCATATAGTTTTAAGAGGAGGGGTAGAAAATGGTTAATGATTTTTCTAACATTTTACTCGACTCTGATATAACTGAAAGCAAGTATTTAGCTAACTGTAATGCTGAGTTTTTAGGAACTTTAGAACGAGACGGCAGTGTATATGATTATTATCTTGTCTCAAATGAATCTGAGACTTATTACTTTTATGTTTTACGTTCTGAATCGCAAAATAATTGCTAGAAATCAATTAGTCCACAGGTATTTTTTTCTTGGCGTTGAATTAACTATATATAGGCCGAGAAAATCAATAAAATGATTTTCTAAACAAAAAAGGGGGAATGTACTATGATAGTGGTTGCCAAGGAAGACGTTCTCAAAGGTTTAAAGAAATTCAAACGTCTGGCAAAACAAGATCTATTAGTAAGTCAGTTAACTTCTGAACCCGTCTTTTGGACCAAACAGGCAGAAGGTCGTAGAAAAACTTATGACCGACTAATGGAGATAATAGATGATCAAGGGGTAGATCATGCGTATAAAAGTGCACTAAAACTTTACGCTGAGCTGCCCTTTGTTTTTACTGATGAAATAGAAAAAGCAGAGATAATTGGAACCAGTCAAGCTCTTGAGATGTTTTTCACTATGATCGGAGTGCAACCACCTGCAAAAGACAATATTAAAATACCGCCAGCCAATTACCGCATCGAAACCGAAGATATAGCTTTAAAATACCACTCATAAGTAAAAAAGAATAGCTGATGTTGAAACGGTATACAGCTGAACATTTAAGATAAACAAAGAAAGCAGTTTGCAGAGTACTTACTCTGTCAAACTGCTTTTCTATTTCGTACTATATATGGTAACTAATGTATGCGGCGAAATAATCCAATCACTTTTCCTAGAATCATCACGTCTTTAACAATTATTGGAGCCATAGCATCATTTTCCGGCTGCAGTCTAATATAATTATCCTCGCGATAAAAACGCTTTACTGTAGCATCTTCTCCGTCAATAAGAGCAACAACAATATCCCCATTATCTGCTGTTGCGGTTTTTTCGACTAATACACAATCTCGATCAAATATGCCTGCATTAATCATACTATCACCCTTAATACGGAGCATAAAAACATTATATTCGCCGATAAATTCCTGCGGGACAGGGAAGTAGTCTTCAATATTCTCCACAGCTAGAATCGGTGTTCCAGCAGTAACTTGACCTACCAAAGGAACATTAACAATGGATTTATACAATTCATTAAAAAGGGTTCCATTTTCATCCTGTAAGACTTCAATTGCTCTAGGTTTAGTCGGATCTCGTCGAATATAACCGTATTCCTCAAGTTTCTTCAGATGAGCATGAACAGTGGAACTAGATGCTAATCCCACCGCAGCACCGATCTCTCGCACCGAAGGAGGGTATCCTTTATATAGAACCTCCTCCTGAATAAACTTTAAGATACTCTTTTGACGCTTACTTAATGTCTTAGACTTCACCGAAATTCCCCCTAAGATAGCCAAATAATACAAGTTGATTATAACATAAAGCAAATACAAATTCAAACTCTAGTTCGATAGATATTACAAATTTGTAAAACTTTATCCAAAATTTTTTTAAATTCGAGCTTGACAAAACATATGTTCTGTTCTATACTAAAATTGAAAGCAAACATTTGTTCTCAAGGAGTGATTATCTTATGAGTTTAGGTAAACGAATAGTTTCATTTATTACTGCCGTATTATTATTGATGAGCTTAAGTATCATAACTGTGGTTCTTTATTATAACAACAATAATTCACCAGTGGAATACACAGAAGTTACTGTTATGCATGGAGATACTTTATGGACAATAGCCAAATCTGCCGCACCTAATGTAGACCCACGTAAAGTAGTCTGGGAAATTCAGGAAAGAAATCAAATTTATAGTAATAAAATATATCCAGGTCAAACCCTTAAAATACCAAATTACCAGATTAACATATAGCGGACCGTACCGTATTGTATATCTAAGTAAGCAAATCCTTAATCTCAAGACCATCGGAAATGTCAAATCTAAATAGCATTAAAAACTCACCTGAAACGAGGTGGGTTTTTTTATTTTCAGCAAGTTATACTGCCAAACAAATAATTGACAATTTCACTTTACTTCGTATAATAGATATTATGTAAACTAACAGAAAGAAATCTTCTTTTGATGAAGTCGTTGGAATGTCAGGCAATCTTCCCCGTTCCTATTACTGGACCAAATTGCTAATTACCCTCACAAACTCACTTCTACGCTTTC
>JAAZMN010000005.1 GCA_012798795.1 Bacillota bacterium
ACGTGTAAGCCAAATACATAGTAAAGCCATTAGGACACTGCGTTCTAAACTGAGTTTTATTATATAAATTTTTTACGTCTGAGGTGAGATCATGTCGATTAAGTTTCCTGACATGCAAGTTTTAATCGGTAGGGCAGATCAAATACCAAAGATATTAAAAGAAGGCGACCCAACAGGAGCTGGAAAACTAGCCCCTGAGATAATGCATGAATTTAACTTAAAACCAAAAAAAGTCTTGGATAGCCCCAAAAGTGCTAGGTTAAAAAACAAGAAAAAAGATAACAAATCTAAAAAAGAAAGTCACGAAAGCGGTAAAGGCAGTAATTTGGATATACGAGCATAGCAGGGAGGTGGTTGATTTGGAAAGATTTTTATTTCTATTCATCGGCATATTCATCGGTTTATTCGGTGGCATAACCATCAGCAATTTTGTCAACCCCTTCCAACAAAGAAGTGGGCAGTTCAGCTTTTCTACATTAGAAAGTATATTTGAACAATATATAGACGAATTATCCGAAAAACAAGAAGAGTTTCGTGATGAGCTGCTAAAGTGGAAAATGGAATTTGAAGAAATGCGCAAAACACTTGTTAATAGCGAAAATGAGAGTACAGAGTTTTCCAAATCAGAACTTGTAATTGATCTGCTAAATGAAGGATATAATTTGGAACAGGTGGCAAAAAAACTTGGTATTGGTAAGGGAGAGGTAGAGTTAATCGGTCAGCTAAAAAATAGCGAACATACAGATTGATTATCTTTTTTATCTATGTTATACTCTAAAGTAGTGTAAAAATACACACGTAGTTTAATGGCAAACGTGATGTGCCAATTTGCTTGGTCTCGTTTCCAGATGATAACTACGGAGGATTAACAAATAGAGAGGAGGTGAGCGACTTGGCCATTATTTCTATGAAACAACTATTAGAGGCTGGCGTTCACTTTGGACATCAAACTAGACGTTGGAATCCAAAAATGGCTGAATATATTTTTACTGAACGTAATGGTATCTACATTATCGACCTACAAAAAACTTTAAGAAAGATCGAAGAAGCATATAATTTTATCCGCGATGTAGTAGCAGATGGAAAATCCGTGCTTTTCGTAGGGACGAAAAAGCAGGCTCAAGAGACCATTAAAGAAGAAGCTGAACGATGCGGAATGTTTTATGTAAATCAACGTTGGTTAGGTGGAATGTTAACCAATTTTAAAACAATAAACACTCGCATTAAAAGACTGCAGGAATTGGAAAAAATGCAGCAGGACGGTTATTTTGAGGTGCTGCCTAAAAAAGAAGTAATGCAGTTAGAAAAAGAATTAGCTAAGTTAAACCGTTTCTTAGGCGGAATTAGAGAAATGAAGAGATTGCCAGGTGCTATTTTTATAGTAGACCCTCGAAAAGAACGAATTGCTGTTGCAGAAGCTCGCAAATTAGGTATTCCAATCGTTGCAATTGTAGATACTAATTGTGACCCTGATGAAGCTGACTATGTAATTCCCGGAAATGATGATGCTATTAGAGCAGTCAAATTACTGACAGCTACTATAGCGAATGCAGTTATTGAAGCTAAGGAAGGCACTGTTTTAGTTGACACAACCGATGAAAATGAAGTAATAGATGATGTTGATGCAGATGTAACTAGTAAAACCAATGAAATAGAAGAAGCAAAAGAAGACGTATTTACTGAAGATGATAAAACTAACTCTGGTGAAGCTGAATAACAAAAGTCTATTAGTATGAGAGGAGTCGGTTTTTGAGGGTTAACTACTCTCGTAACCCTCCTCTTAATTACTTAGTTTATTAGTTGAAGTTATCATTAAGGAGGGGTATTTGTGGCAAAAATTACTGCAGCCATGGTAAAGGATTTAAGACAAAGAACCGGTGCAGGAATGATGGATTGTAAAAAAGCATTAATCGAAACAAACGGAGATATTCAAGCTGCAATTATACATTTGAAAGAAAAAGGTCTATCAGAGGCTGCGAAGAGATCTGGAAGAATTGCTTCTGAAGGTTTGGTTGATTCATATATTCATATGGGTGGAAGAATTGGAGTGTTGGTAGAGGTAAACTGCGAAACGGATTTTGTGGCAAAGACAGAGGAGTTTCATGATTTTGTTAAAGATATTGCCATGCATATTGCAGCTGCAAATCCGGAATATATTTCTCGCGATCAAGTTCCGGATAACATTATAGAACAAGAAAAACAAATTTATCGCAAAATTGCTCTTAATGAAGGAAAGCCGGAAAAAATTATTGACCGAATCGTCGAAGGACGACTGGATAAATTTTTAGGAAATATTTGTTTAATGGAACAAGCTTTTGTAAAAAACCCAGACATTACAATACAAGATTACTTACATGAAAAAATAGCAAAAATTGGTGAAAACATAACAATTCGTCGTTTTGTTCGGTTTGAACGAGGTGAAGGTATCGAGAAACGTCAGGAAGACTTTGCTTCTGAAGTAATGTCACAGATAAAATAGGGAACACCTTGTTGGTGTTCCTTTTTTACACATTTGGAAATAAAAGGGTTATTTTGTTCTGCGAAGAATATTTTAGGGAGAGTGGAAATATGAGTGAACCCAAATACAAACGGATTATTCTTAAGTTAAGCGGTGAGGCTTTAGGTGGAAATGAAGGTTGCGGAATCGATCCTGATGTAGTAAGGGACATAGCTTTAGATATAAAGAAAGCAGTATCATGTGGTGTTGAGATTGCTGTTGTTGTTGGAGGGGGCAATATTTGGCGTGGTGCCACCGGTAGTGCCAAAGGTATGGAGCGCAGCACAGCCGATTATATGGGAATGTTGGCAACAGTAATTAATGCTTTAGCCCTTCAAGATGCTTTGGAAAAGATAGGTATCCCCACTCGGGTTCAAACTGCAATTGAAATGCGGGAAATTGCTGAACCGTATATTCGCAGAAGAGCCATTAGACACTTGGAAAAACAGCGAATTGTTATTTTTGCTTCCGGTACTGGAAATCCATATTTTTCTACGGATACTACAGCCGCGCTTAGAGCAGCAGAGATTGAGGCAGATGTTATTCTAATGGCTAAAAAGGGTGTTGACGGTGTTTATGATTCGGATCCAAAAGTGAATAGCAGCGCTGTTAAATTTGATACCCTTGATTACATCGATGTATTAAATAGGAACTTAGGTGTGATGGATTCAACCGCTACTTCACT
>JAAZMN010000049.1 GCA_012798795.1 Bacillota bacterium
AAGCTGCTGAGTGATGTACTCTACCGCCGTATTATCTTTTTATTAGGATTATTTCTATTAGCATTTGCACTCTATTTCATAAAAAATGGATTAACGTTAATAATTGGCATGGTTTAGCGAAACCGTAATATAATATAAGAGAAGCAGACTCTAGGTCAGCAAGATTAGGGGGGGGTTGGTTATGCCTTTAAGTGCAATTAAAGAGTGGCTTCAAACAGTGGGACTAAAAAAAGCCATTTCTTACTTAGACAGTAATCCTGAAAAACACATTCCTCAATTGATAAATTGGATTGAAATGATAGATCGAAAGCAGGTTATTGCTCAACAATTATCAGCTGTAAAGTCAGCTTTGGAAAACAAATCCGGGAATTGGTATCAGCTGGTAAAAAGCCTTTATACAGATATTGACGTTTGTGTGAGGAAAAAAATATTTGAAAATTTTCTCATTTACGGCAATGTGATCGGAGGACAAAAACAGCGGGAAAATGAGGGAAAATATCAATGCAACATTCCTTGGACAATCCTAATGGATCCGACATCTTCCTGCAACCTGGAGTGTCAAGGCTGTTGGGCCGCTGATTACGGCCACAAGATGTCAATGAATTTTGAAACCCTAAACAGCATTATTGAACAGGGTAAAGTTTTAGGTATCTTTGTTTACCTATTTTCCGGCGGAGAACCTCTAATAAGAAAAGATGATATTATTAGACTGTGTGAAAAACACCAAGAGTGTACTTTCTTAGCATTTACTAACGGAACACTGATAGACGAAGCCTTTGTCCATGAAATGCTGCGGGTCAAGAACTTTGTACCGGCAATAAGTATCGAAGGATTTGAAATTGAAACAGATGCCCGCCGAGGCATAGGCACGTACAATGCTGCATTAACAGCAATGGCTCTATTAAAGCAGAATAAATTGCTTTTTGGTATATCTTGCTGTTATACCTCAGAAAACACCGAGGTAGTCGGTAGCGAAGCTTTTTTTGATGCTATGATTGATGCGGGAGCGAAATTTGCCTGGTTCTTTACGTATATTCCTGTCGGTATTAACGCAGCAGTCGACTTAATCACATCAGCTGCACAAAGAGAATTTATGTATCGGCAGATTAGACAATTTCGCGAAACAAAACCAATTTTTACCATGGATTTTTGGAATGACGGCGAACACAGTAACGGCTGCATCGCCGGTGGACGCAAGTATCTGCATATTAATGCTAACGGCGACATTGAACCCTGTGCATTTATTCATTACTCTGATTCTAACATTTATGAGAAAACTATTCTTGAAGCCTGTCAATCACCTTTATTTATGCAGTATAGGCAGAGACAGCCATTTAATGAAAATCACCTGCGCCCTTGTCCGCTACTGGACAATAAGTATATATTAGCAGAAATGGTTAAATCCTCTGAAGCAAAATCTACGGAATTAAAGCATCCCGAGGACGTGCACAGTTTATGTGAAAAATGTGAACAGGCTGCGGATAATTGGGAACCTATCGCTAATCGTCTTTGGGAAGAAAACCAACCCCCCAAAACAGCCAGTTAAATGATTACTGAGACCGAGTATTCAATAAAGAAGTTCTAAGCAGGAATAACAAATAGATAAATCAAGAGAAAATGAAGCACTGTACCCAAACCGACAAAAATGTGAAACACTTCGTGGAAACCGAATTTATTGGGAACAAAGTTAAAGATCTTCGTGGCATAAATTATTCCGCCAAAGGTATACGCTATCCCACCAGCAAATAACAAAACCATGCCAGCTGTAGGTAAGACTTCCATCAGTTTTCTAATAGGTATTACAGCCAACCAACCCAGCACGATATAAAGAATTGTCGATACATATCGCGGAATTTTCATAAACCAAACTTTTAAGACAGCTCCGATTATAGATAACAGCCAAATCGTACTTAACATAACCCGTTTCCACGTTCCTTCTAAGCATTGGCTCAAGATAGGAGTATATGTTCCTGCAATTAAGAAATAAATGGAAATATGGTCAAACTTTCTTAACAATAACTCTTTCTGTGGAGTAGTTATAACCCAATGATATATGGAACTTGCTCCATATAAAGTAATAATACTTAAACCAAAAATAGAAACTGTAAACACCAGCTTTGGCATACCCCAAGCTTTAAAAATCATTAGAACTAATCCGACAATGCCTGCAATAAACATAACAAAATGAGTTATAGTATTGGCCTTTTCTTTCATTTTAAGTCTTCCCATCAAGTTTCACCTCTTTGACTTTAAATATTCTTCAAATGCTGTTCATATCCTCTAGTCAGCAGCCTGATACTGTAATGCAGCAGATCAGTAAAATGCCAGTGAATAAATGAACCGCGATTAATTCTGACTAAAGTACCTATAGGAACAATATCATATAATTCCTTTATATCATTTCCGCTCATTCTAATACAACCAGCTGTTACATGACGGCCAATAGAACTTGGTTCATTTGTGCCATGAATTCCATACTTCAGTCCATCTACAGCATCAGGTGTTTTTAATCCCATCCAACGAACCCCAAAAATGTGATCAAACCCTAATCCATCATCATTGGCTTCTTTTACAATAATCCGGAAATCTCCTTCGGGAGTTAAATCAATCTCTTTTCCTGTCGCTACAGAATAAATATGAATAAGCTGACCGTCTTGATAAAGATATAATCGATTAATCGCTTTATTAATCACAATTGCAGTACCTAATTCAGGGGGTTTAGGAACTTTTAGATATAGAATAATTAAAATCACCGTTAGAATAATGAAAATAAGCATGGCAGCTTGAAAATACCGCATTTGTTCTGTTACCTCTTTACCTCTTCTTTAATGAAATGCATATTAAAAATAGGCACCTAGGTTTTTATATCCTAGGTGCCCTTATTGTTACCAAAGCTGCTTAAAAATTTCCGGCTTTAGCAAAATCTCTGAATTAGTTTTTCTAAACACCCACTGTCATCTGCTAAATCATATGTAACACGCACTGCCGGTTTAGATAATTCTATTAAATGCTGTAGATCAATTGGTGTACCAATTACCACAACATCGACATCACAGCGTTCAATAGTAGCGGATAAATCTTTAATCTGCTGTTCGCCATAACCCATAGCCGGTAGAATTGGACCCATATGAGGATATTTTTTGTAGGTGTCTACAATTGAACCGACAGCCATAGCCCTTGGATCCACCATTACAGCCCCGGCAGAACGAGCAGCAATAAACCCGGCACCATAACCCATCCCGCCGTGAGTAAGGGTCGGACCATCCTCAACTACTAAAACCCGCTTACCTTTTAACAATTCTGGATTTGTAACTGTAATAGGCGAACGACATTCAATAATTTCCGCATTGGGATTAGCTTGATTAACATTATTTCTGACAGTATCAATATCATTCCTTTTTGCTGTATCCACTTTATTAATAATAACAGCATCAGCCATACGTAAATTTACTTCTCCCGGATAATAACTGAGCTCATGTCCAGGACGATGAGGGTCAACAACAGTTATACATAAATCAGGCTGATAAAAAGGAAGATCATTGTTGCCGCCATCCCAAATAATTACGTCGGCTTCTTTTTCAGCTTCGTTTAAAATAGCTTGGTAATCTACACCGGCATATAGCACATTTCCGCGACTAATATGCGGCTCATATTCTTCACGCTCTTCAATGGTACACTTATGCTTATCCATATCTTCTAACACCGCAAAACGCTGCACTTTCTGTTCTGCTAGATTACCATAGGGCATTGGATGGCGAATCACCACTACACGTTTATTGTGTTTAGTTAAGTATTCAGCAATAAACCGAGTGGTTTGACTTTTCCCGGCTCCAGTACGTGCCGCACAAATAGAGATTACCGGGCATTTGCTTTTTAACATAGTGTTTTCGGGGCCCAATAAGCGAAAATCCGCCCCCGCTGCCAATACCGTAGATGCTTTATGCATAAGATCTTCATGAGAAATATCGCTATAAGCAAAAACTACTTGATTTACCTTTTCTCGCCTAATAAGATCCACTAAATCATCTTCAGAAAAGATTGGAATTCCGTTTGGATAATCTTCACCGGCAAGACTGGCCGGATATAAACGGCCCTCAATATTAGGTATCTGAGTTGCTGTAAAGCCTACCACCTTATAACGAGGGTTATTGCGAAAATAAACATTAAAATTATGGAAATCACGCCCAGCGGCTCCCATAATAAGTACACGTGTTACAACCCCGTTCTTTACTTGAGTGTTCGAGTTAATCATATTGTCACCTTGCTTTGCTATTTATTTACTTGTAATAATATTCCTTGTCGTTCCTGCTATTCCTTGTTATTTTTATCAATTTGTTAGAAATAAACATTTTGTTAAATTGTTTCTCAACTTGTTTACTATTAACCTGAATCCAAGACTTATTATGTACTGCAGCATTAATTTTAGTATTTGTTTTTTAGTTTATTCACGATGGGAATATCTGCCGGAGCAAAGTCAAACATATCAAGGGCGGCAATTTCCACCCATTTCACCGCAGCATGAGATAACAGCTTAATTTCCTGATTAAAATCATAGGATGCAAAATAAGCAAGTAGTTCAATTATTCCATGTTCATAGGCGTAAGTACTGCTGCCAAAATATTTATGTACGGATATATCTATATTCAGTTCTTCTTTAATCTCACGTTTTAAGCACTCTTCCGGACTTTCGCCCTCTTCGATTTTACCTCCGGGAAACTCCCATTTCAATGGCACTTGATCAGTCTTTTTACGCTGAGCAATCAAAACACTTTCACCTGATTTAATGATGGCAGCGGCTACTTTAGTCATATACAGTACCTCCATTTTAAGTTACATCCATATTTTTCTAGATTTTTTCAGAATAAAAGTCGGAATAGGTTTTTCCATTTCCCAAATTATACTGATTGGCTTAGAGCCACTATGGGACCGATAGTTAGCCTTACCCAAAAAGTGATATGGAGATGTAATCGAATTTTCTTTTCTATATTCTCTAACAAAGATAAGTATATTGTTACCCTGCTTTCTTTGATTAATATATCTTTGTCCCGTTGCTGATGTATCCGAAGTTCTGCTCTGCGACTGCCAATAAAATAACCTATCACTAATTGCATAGTCTTCATATTGAGTTGTAGGTGTAAACGACTTATCTTCCTTGTTTAGGGTGACAAAAAACAAATCTGTATTCTTATCTTCTAAGTAAAGCACTCCTTCTCTAAAAGATCTTTTTCGTTCTTCCGTATGATATTCAAAAGCCGCCAGAATTTGTATAATTGAGTATGCCGCATAGAGCTTAAGAGGACAGTCATACCCAAGATTGATATCTTTTTCAATAAAATCGATGCTGTTCTTGTTATACTGTAGAAGCTCCATAATTTCTTTAAAGATAGAAGGGTTATCATACCTTAACTTATTTAAATAGTAAACCAAATCGCCATCTGGTGATTGATCCCAAATCGTATAGTGAAACATTAACAGCATTAGCCTTTCATCTTTTGTCAATCCATTTAAACTGTAATTTTTCTGCATTAAGTACTCTAATAAAAAATTAATCCACTGCAGAGAATTAATATGCATTACACGTTTAAAACAGTTTTTCAATGTATCATAGTCCCTAGCTAAATAGGTTTTAGTTAAACTCGCATCTTTACACAACTCATAAAATCTATGATTTTTATAAATCTCCGCTTTTTCCAATTGGTAGTGAGTTAAATAATTCGCTAATGTAAGCGGTTTTGTTGAATTATAGTGATAATCCCTCAGCATCTGAATTAACCGATGCTTATTTACATAAGTACGTTTAAGACCATTTAATATATAATCTTTTGCTTTTCTTTCCAAATGAATAAAACAGCCTCGAGGTAACTTAGGAAAATCATGTTCTATCTCCTCTTTAATTGAAAGATTTGAGCGCCCAATAATACTGCGAAACTTGGTGCGAAAATTAAATTCCTTATTAGCTTGTCCAACAAAGTCAAGTACTGTAAGGACTTCCTTACCTTCACTGATTCTTAAACCTCTTCCAAGCTGCTGAATAAATATTGTTGCAGATTCAGTAGGTCTTAAAAACAGGACCGTATTAACTTCGGGAATATCTACTCCCTCATTATAAAGATCAACAACAAAGATAAATTTGATTTCTCCTCTTAGTAATCTACTTTTTGCAGCATTACGCTTTGCTTGAGGAGAATCTGAATCTAAGTTAATTGAAGGTATGCCTTTCTGATTAAAAAAATCACTCATTGATTCAGCATGTTTTTTACTAACACAGAATCCAAGGCCTTTAATACTTTCAATGTCAGCTGTATACTTTTTTATAGAACGAATAATTAAAACAGCCCGAGCATGATTACCAGTATATAAGTTATTCAATTCCGATACATCATAGCGACCTCTTACCCACTTTACTGAATCCAAATCTACATTATCAGTCACACCAAAATAATGAAATGGACAGAGTAACCCTCGATCAATAGCTTCATGTAAACGCATTTCATAAGCTATACGGTTGTTGAAAAAAACTAAAATGTCTTCTCCGTCCATCCGTTCCGGTGTGGCTGTTAATCCCACTAAAACATCAGGCTCAAAATAGTTCAAAAGCCTTGCATAGGAATCGGCTACACCATGGTGAGTTTCATCTAAAATTATAAAATTAAAATAGTCTTTTGGAAACCTTTCATAGTTTGAGTTTGAATTTAAGGTTTGTATTGAAGCAAATAAATGTTCATAAGAGGATGGAGCATTAAATTCGCCTACCCATAAATCACCAAAATTCTGATTCCTTAAAACCTGCCGAAAGGTTGCAATGCTTTGTTTTAATATTTCCTCCCTATGAGCTAAAAACAAGAATCGGCAATTGGAGTGTTCTTTGTAATATCTTTTAAAGTCAAAAGCAGATATTACTGTTTTACCAGTCCCTGTTGCTGCAACAATCAAGTTCTTTCTAGAACCGTAAACTTTTCTTTCTACTTCCAATCTATCTAGAATCTCCTGTTGATAAGCATAGGGTCTGATGTTAAAAAGCACAGTCTGCGCCGGAGCCTTCCCATTAGATTTTAGCGATAATTTAAGTCTATTTCTATCTTTACGTTTATTAATATTAAAGGCAACAAAATCATTGGAATTCCAATAGCTTGCAAAAGCAGCTCTTATTTTTTCAATCACATCCGGAGAGGTGTATTCAGAAACTTTCATATTCCATTCTGTTCCCGCAGTCAAAGCAGAATAAGAAATATTTGAAGAGCCGATATATGCTGTACTGAACCCTGTTTCTCTATGAAAATAATAAGCTTTAGCATGGAGACGTGTTCTCTTTGTATCATATGAGATCCTAATTTCTGTGTTAGGCAATCTTGCAAGGTCTTCTATAGCCCGATAATCAGTAGCACTCATATATGAAGTTGTCAAAACCCGAAGTTTCTTAGTTTTTGTATGTTCTATCAGTGAATCCATTAATAATCTTAATCCGGTAAACTTAATAAAAGAAACCAGTAGATCAACTCGATCAGCAGATAATATTTCTTTTTTTAATTCATTATAGATATTTGTGTTACCTGTAAATAAAAAACTATAAGCTACAGACGAGGATGGTCTAACTCGCTTATTTGCTTGTTCTTTATTAAAAATACCTTTTAAAACTACTTTCTC
>JAAZMN010000050.1 GCA_012798795.1 Bacillota bacterium
AATACTATTTCTCCGCCTTTAGCATCAATATGAACCGTTGCACCCTCTTTATACGTACCTTTTAGTATTTCTTCTGCCAGCGGATTCTCAATCAACCGCTGAATAGCCCGCCTCAGCGGCCTTGCACCAAAGTCAATATCGAAGCCTTCATCTGTAAGCAGTTCTTTGGCATTTCCCGTAATATCTAATGAAATTTTCTGTTCCGCTAGCTGTTTAAACAAATCCTTAAGCATAATGTCCACAATTTTAGTGATATGCTGTTTATTGAGAGCATGAAACACTATAATATCATCAACACGATTGAGAAATTCTGGTCTAAAGGTCCGCTTTAACTCATCAACTACTTTATCCTTCATCTGCTGATAGCTGTCTTGCTCGCCGTCAGTAATTCTAAATCCAATGCTTGTATCGCTTTGAATTTGGGTAGCTCCCACATTTGAAGTCATAATAATAACGGTATTTCTAAAATCAACTGTGCGACCTTTAGAATCTGTCAGTCTACCATCTTCTAGAACCTGAAGTAGAATATTAAACACTTCCGGATGAGCTTTCTCTATCTCATCAAAAAGTACCACAGAGTAGGGCTGACGCCTTACTTGTTCTGTTAACTGCCCAGCTTCATCATACCCAATATATCCAGGAGGTGCACCCACAAGGCGTGACACTGCATGCCGCTCCATATATTCAGACATATCGATGCGTACCATATACTCTTCATCACCAAATAATGCCCCTGCCAAGGCTTTAGCCAATTCTGTTTTACCAACACCGGTAGGGCCGAGAAAGATAAAAGAACCAATCGGTCGGTTTGGATCTTTTATTCCGGCAAACGCACGCCGGATGGCTTTTGAAACAGACTGAATCGCTTCATCTTGAGCAATAACTCGCTCATGTAAAATATCTTCTAAGTTTAGCAGTCTTTCCGACTCCTTCTCAGCAATTCTCTGTACTGGTATACCAGTCCAAATGGCCACCACATCGGCAATGTCCTGTTCACCAACAACCGCTTCATTCCGCCCCTGATTGTTTTTCCATTGAGAACGCATATCGACAAGCTGATCATGAAGCTTCTGCTCTTGATCTCTCAGCGAAGCTGCTTGTTCAAACTCCTCATTTTTTATCGCCGCTTCTTTTTCCACCCTGATTACTTCTACCTTTTTCTCTAAATCTTTTAGCTCTTGAGGAACAACCAAACCCTTCAGCCTTACTTTAGAAGCAGCTTCATCCACTAAATCAATAGCTTTGTCCGGAAGAAAACGATCAGAAATATAACGACTAGACAGCACTGCGGCTGACTCAATGGCTTTATCAGTAATTTCCACCCGATGGTGAGCTTCATAGCGATCTCTTAGGCCTTTGAGAATTTCTATAGTTTCTTCCACATTAGGCTCATCGACTAACACCGGTTGAAATCTGCGCTCTAAAGCCGCATCTCTTTCTACATGCTTACGATATTCATCTATAGTAGTAGCACCAATAGCTTGAATTTCACCCCGTGCCAAAACGGGTTTCAGAATATTAGAAGCATCGATTGCACCTTCTGCCGCACCAGCACCGATAATCGTGTGCATCTCATCAATGAAAAGAATCACATCTCCAGATTGACGAATTTCATCCATAACCTTCTTCAATCGTTCCTCAAATTCTCCTCGAAACTTAGAGCCGGCAACCATAGAGCCCATATCCAAAGATACAACACGCTTGTTTAATAAATTTTCCGGCACATCATTTTTAGTAATTTTCAATGCTAATCCTTCAGCAATGGCCGTTTTTCCTACTCCCGGTTCCCCAATCAGTACCGGATTATTTTTTGTACGACGGCTTAATATTTGAATTACTCTTTCTATCTCTTTATCTCGGCCAATCACTGGATCGAGTTTTCCTTCACGGGCCATATCAGTTAAATCTCGACCAAACTGTTCAAGAGTGGGAGTTTTAGACTTCCGTGTACCTTGTTTCGTTCCGGGATAAACACTTCCTCCAAGCAGTTCGATTACTTGAGTACGCATAGATTCGAGATCGGCTCCTAGATTCCTTAAAATTTGAGCTGCAATTCCTTCACCTTCACGAATCAATCCAAGAAGAATGTGTTCTGTACCTATATAAGTGTGCTGTAATTTTCTAGCTTCATCTATAGCTAATTCCAATACTCGCTTAGAACGAGGAGTAAATCCGATTTGACCCTGAGTTGTGAAACTACCTTTACCAATTACTTTTTCTACCTCGCTTCTTACCATTTCCATGCTGATCCCAAGTGCTGATAGTGCTTTGGCTGCCACTCCTTCGCCTTCGGCAACCAATGCTAGTAAAATGTGTTCTGTACCAACAACATTATGGCCTAAACGACGTGCTTCTTCTTGGGATAAAATAATAACTCTTTGAGCTCTATCAGTAAATCTTCCAAACATTCTTAATTACCATCCTCTCTACATATCTATGAATCATCTGTGGTCTTCTGCCGCAGTCTATCCCGAATTAAACTCGCTCTTAAGCGATCACGTTCTTCATGCGGCAGGCTCTGGCCCATTATTTTCTGCAGATGTGCCGCCCGTATTTCTACCATCAATTCTTTCAATAAATTCTTATTTAAATCTTTAATCAATTCCAAATCAATTCCCAAACGTACTGAAGATAAAAGCTCCAATGCTTCTTGTGTTGTCATAGTCCGCGCATTAGTCAGCAGACCATAAGCACGAAATATTTGATCTTCGCTGTATATTCGCTGCTGCTTTTCGATTAAATACTGCCGTGCCTGACGTTCACTGCTGATTATCTGAGCAGTTACTTTAGCCAAGTGTTCCAGCACATCAGTTTCAGAATAACCTAAAGAAACTTGATTAGAAATTTGATAGATATTACCAAATGATTTACTGCCTTCTCCATATAAACCCCGGACAACTAAACCAAATTGGGATATAGAAGTCAGTACTTTTGATAACTGCTGAATCCGAGCGAGACCAGGAAGATGCAGCATTACCGATCCGCGCATTCCCGTCCCTACATTAGTCGGGCAAGCTGTCAGGTAACCGATATTAGGACTAAACGCATAGTCTACTACCGATTCAACTAAATCATCAACTTTATTTGCTAATCCCCAAGTCTCCCTCAGCTGTAATCCGGGAAATAAAACCTGAATTCGCAGATGATCTTCCTCGTTAATCATAATACTGATGTCTTCATTAAGCGATAAAATTAGACCTTTAGAAGCTGTATTCTCAGTATGTGCCGGACTAATTAAATGCTTTTCCATCATGACTTCGCGTTCAAGTTTATCGACCTCTGCCAATCTATAAAACTTTACATCTGTAAGTTCACCCAGCTTCTCAGCAATCAGTTCTCCTTTTTGTAAAACCTGTTTCGCCTGATCCCGATTAGCAGTAGCCGGAAAAGGTAGTTTAGCGAAATTACGAGCCAATCTCACACGAGTCCCAAGTACAATATCACCTTCAGGCCCTTCTTTTTTCATCCAAGAGCAGCCCATCTTACTCCTCCCCCTTACTGTTTAACTGCTTTTCCAGTTCTCTGATTTCATCGCGCAACCTAGCAGCTTCTTCATAATTCTCTACCGAAATTTCCTGCTGTAACTTTTCCTTCAACAGTTTCACTTTCTGATTAATACTTAACTTGGCAAAACCTTTGGCTGGAATTTTACCTTCATGACGACTTGCCCCGTGTAACCTGCGCAAAAGCGGCTCAATCTCACTTTTAAAAGTCATATAACAATCTCCGCAACCAAACTGATTTAATCTGCGAAAATCATTTAAAGTTGAGCTGCATGTAGAACATCTCTGCTGTGGAGTAGCAGTTTTGGTCCAAGGTTGAGATTGTTCGAAAACACTTGCAAATAAATTTGGTATATCAATACTCCACCCAAATTCACCTAAATCACCAGCACATTCTGGACACAAATGGGTTTCGGTTTTTTGCCCATTAATAATTTTAGTTACATGTACACTTGCAATTTCTCTTTGACATTTTTCGCACAGCATCTTTTACACCTCGCATTGTTATTTATACATAATCATTATAATAATACCTCTTAATAAACTTGCCCTCAGTGCATCCCTATTTTGAGCAGTCATAGCTGTTTCCCGCTGTAATATAGCTCTGATCAACTTTACTTGTTTGCCGGTAATGACATCTAAATCGTGAAAACTTGCTAAGAACTGTTCGGCTTCACGTTCGCTGATCTCAGCTCCGATTTCCATAAACAATTCCTCGGCCAATCTATCGCGTTCTGCTTTGCTGATTTGAGCAATCCGAATATATCCACCACCACCGCGCCGACTTTCAATCAGATACCCTCTTTCCAAAGTAAAACGTGTTGTTAAAACATAGTTTATCTGGGATGGGACACAACTAAATAATTCCGCCAGCTGAGCCCTGCTTAATGCGACAGTCTGATCCTCACTGTGCCGAATCTGCTGCTTGATATATCTTTCAATTAAGTCAGCTAGAGTACTCATATACAGCCTCCTTCTTTGACCATGTCTGACCTTTATTTACATTATAACATCCCACACCCTATTTAATGCAAATGGTTTCTTTATTAGTCAGGCAACGTCAGTGTCCATTATAACCGTTTTTTTGGTTATTAGCTTTAAAAATCACAAAATTTAGCAAGTATCCTTTAAATCATGCATATCAATTAAAAAAGGAAGTGAGGTCTGTGATTAATATTATTTGGTTCTTAATGCTGGCTGTTGGGATAACTGCTGCAGCTTCTCAAGGTGAAATTCATCTTATAACCAGTGCCACTATAGAAGGAGCAAATGAAGCAGTTAAAATAGCAATTGGTCTTATCGGCATTATTTCTCTTTGGTCAGGAATGATGAAAATTGCTACAGATGCCGGTTTAATGAATATACTGGCGAAACTGATGCATCCAATAGCAAGCATGCTTTTTCCGGAAATTCCAAAAAATCATCCAGCAATGGGAGCAATTTTACTCAGCATGAGTGCTAACATTCTTGGATTAGGCAATGCATGCACTCCTCTAGGCATTAAAGCAATAGAAGAACTGCAAAAAATAAACCCTGAACCAGAATCAGCCAGTAATAGTATGTGTACTTTTTTAGCTATTACCTCATCAAGTTTAACTATTGTACCCACAACCATTATCGCTTTGCGTACTGCAGCCAATTCTAATAATCCCACTGAAATTATTGGTACTACAATTGCAGCTACCTTAGCTTCCACTACAGCAGCTGTAATTGTGGACAGATTCTTAAGAAAGTTTATGAGGTGAAAATATGATTACTGTAATCAACTTAATCTCATCTTGGGCAATACCGGTAATATTTATTACTATTCCTATTATTGGAATAGTAAAAAAGGTGCCGATATACGAGAGTTTTGTTGAAGGGGCAAAAGAAGGCTTTGCAGTTTCGATTAGAATTATCCCTTACTTAGTGGCAATGTTCACTGCCATTAAAGTCTTTCAGAAATCCGGTGCCATGGAACAGCTGGTCAATATTATTTCACCTATAACTTCAGTCTTAAACATCCCGAAAGAAGTCGTACCATTGGCCCTAATTCGCCCCTTGTCCGGTTCCGGTGCCTTAGGCATGTTAGCCTCAATTTTTCAAACCTATGGGCCAGATTCATATATCGGCCGTTTAGCTTCAACAATTCAAGGCAGTACCGAAACCACATTTTACGTTTTAACAGTATATTTAGGTGCAGTAAATATTCGAAAATTAAGACACTCACTTTTCTCATCATTGGCTGCTGATATAGCTGGATTTTTAGCGGCAGTTTATATAGTCTCTCGTGTCTTTGGTTAAGTAATTGGCAATTTTTGGAATAATTTTCACTAAAATGCACATATTAATAAATGAGACAAGGGGGCATAAAGATGACTAAAAAAGAAAAACTATCAATGATCAAAAGGGCAATGATTACCATAGCTCAAAACAAATCACTGAATAAGAATGCCAAACGACGCGGGTTAGAGTCATTAAAACAAGCCTATCTAAAAAATTACAGCTCTAGTAACTCTGACAAATAAACACGGATAGTCATAGTAATTTAATAGAATTTTTGCATTTTGTTTGCTAGTGCATTTAAGGAATTTTAAAGGACTTTATGATAAATTAGCGAATCTATCCCGTGGAATTATTTGAGAGCGAGGTAGATTCATGACAATTCAAATATTATTTGGTTTACTGGGGGGGCTGGGCCTTTTTGTTTTTGGAATGCAGAAAATGGCCGAAGGGCTCCAAAATGCAGCAGGAGATAAATTAAAACGGATTTTAGAGTTATTTACTTCTCATCCTGTTATTGCAATTTTAACAGGTGCCGCAGCTACAATTTTGGTTCAATCAAGCAGTACTACTACAGTTATTGTTGTCGGATTAGTTAACACAGGATTGTTAACCTTGACGCAAGCAGTCGGAACAATCATGGGTGCTAATATTGGAACTACAATTACGGCACAAATAGTTTCATTTAATATTTATGTTATTGCTTTACCGATTCTAGGAATAGCAGGAATGATCCACTTTCTCAGTCGAAAAAAATCAGTGAAATATATAGCATTAAGCTTTTTTGGCTTTGGCATGATAATGCTGGGCATGAATATAATGAGTGATAGCGTTATTCCATTGAGAGAATATCCTCCTTTTTTGGAAATGTTAGTTTCCATGGGTCAACAACCGCTCTTAGGAGTTATAGCTGGATGTTTATTTACTGCTTTAATTCAAAGCAGTATGGCTACAACCAGTCTTGTCCTTGCTTTCAGTCTTCAAGGTTTAATCGATTTGCCTTCAGCAATTGCCATTATTTTAGGTGCAAATATCGGCACATGCATCACAGCTTTTCTAGCTTCAATCGGTACTGGATTAACAGCAAAGAGAGCTGCTGCTGCCCATATTTTCTTTAACTTTTTTGGTGTTATCATATTTATAATTTTGTTAAAACCTTTTACCCTGCTTGTTTCACGCACTTCCACTAATATAGTACGCCAAATCGCTAATGCCCACACCATGTTTAATATAACCAATACAATAATCTTTTTTCCATTTATCAACCAGTTTGTGAAATTTATTGAATGGATTATTCCTGGTGAGCAAAAAATCCTAGAATTTAAACCTAAATACTTAGATCCGAATATTGTACATACACCAGCCGCCCTTTTGGCTGCATCTAAAGAGACTTTACGCATGTGTGATATTTCATTAGAAATGATGCGCGAAGCTTTTGACTCATTTATTGATGGTGACGAGAAATTAATTGAAAGCGTATTACATAAAGAAGAAGTGCTTAATGAATTGGAGAAAAAAATCATCTTTTATCTTACTGAAGCAGGCGATAACCCCTGGACAACTAAACAGCATCAACGCATTACCAATTTATTGCATTTGGCTCATGAAATTGAACGTGTAGGCGATTTGTCTACGAATATCGTTGAACTATCTCAATCTAGAATAAATCGAAATTTGAAGCTCAGCGATACTGCAGTCAGTGACCTTACAAATATGTATCAATTAGTTGAATCAATTTACATCCGTGCAATTGAAGTATTTCGCAATGAACGTATAGAAGATGCTAGAAATCTAATTCGTGAAGACGATATAGTAGACCAAATGGAAAAAGAGTATCGCGAATCACATATTGAACGCCTTAATGCAGGCAAATGCCATCCTGAAACAGGCGTACTTTTCTTAGACATTATCAGTCACTTAGAGCGAATTGCCGATCATGCTAACAATTTGGCTGAAGCTGTTTCTGGAGTGTTATTGAATCCAGTTGAAGTAGGGGTATAGAGAAGGTATAAAGCCTACTAAATTAAAATATGCTCGTTGGGAAAGACAGTAAAATTTAACTATCTACCGCAGACGAGCATATTACAATAAATATTACCTAGAATCAGTATTTAAGACTGACGAGTTATTTCTACTTCAAGATAATCGAGGTATCCACCAACCGGAACTTGAATTTTACGTACTCTTACAATTACTTCTTCTACGTCATACATTGCCAAGATTTGAGCTGCAATTTCCTCAGCTAGCGTTTCAACTAAGTTGTATTCTCGTTCTTCTACAATTTCCTTAATCACAGTGTAAGCATCAACATAGTTGAAAGATAGCTCTGTGTCATCCCCAAGGTTTTTAAGGTCTGTCCTTACTTCCAAATCGACTTCCAACTTCTGCCCTAATTCCTTTTCTACAGCAAAAGCACCATGATATCCATAAAAAACCATATTCTTTAATACTATTTTATCTGACACAAAACTACCTCCTTGTTACTTTATCTATACACGATCAGCGCACCTATTCTACACCTATTACCGGTTCTTGTTTGGCTTTAATGACTCTTTCCCGTTGTTTCTTCTCATCCTCTTTGATAGCAGCAATCGATTCAACTTCTTCTTTGCCTGTATCCTCCGGTAACGGTCGTCCTTCCATTACTGCCTCAAATTCTTCCCGATTAATCGTTTCTTTATCTTTCAAAACTTCAACTAAAGCTTCTAGCCTATCCCGATGTTCAGTTAATATATCAATTGCTTTCTCATAGCACTCATCAACAATACTGCGAACTTCGCTGTCTATAGCTGCGGCAATCTCTTCACTATAATTGCGGTCTCTTGAAAGATCTCTACCTAAAAAGACTAAATCCTCTCCACGTGGATTTCCAAAAGTCAATGGACCGAGTTTTTCACTCATACCCCACTCCATTACCATTTTACGTGCAATCTTTGTACAACGTTCCAAATCATTCTGAGCACCTGTACTGGCTTCATTCAGTGCTAATATCTCAGCTGCCCTGCCGCCGAGCAAGTCGCTTAATTCATCTAGTAATTTAGACTTAGTCATTACATAACGCTCGGTTTCCGGTAAATACATAGTATATCCGCCGGCTCGACCTCGGCCGATGATACTGACCTTATGCACTGGGTCAGAATGCGGCAGGTAATATGAAACAACGGCGTGCCCGGCTTCGTGATAAGCAAACACTTCGATATCTTCTTCATTGAGTACCCGATTCTTCTTTTCAGGTCCCATTATTACACGATCGATGGCATCTTCACAATCTACCATTGTAATCAATTTCTGATTTCTACGGGCTGCTAAAATTGCTGCTTCATTTAACAAGTTTTCTAAATCAGCACCGGCAAAACCAGGAGTACGCCTTGCCAACACACCTAAATCAACCTCATGCAAAGGCTTATTGCGAGCATGAATCTTGAGAATAGCTTCTCTGCCTAATAAATCTGGCCGATCAACAAGCACTTTGCGGTCAAATCTACCCGGTCTTAACAGGGCAGGATCCAATACGTCCGCACGGTTAGTAGCGGCCATTACAATAATACCAACATTCGTTTCAAATCCGTCCATCTCAACAAGCAGCTGGTTTAGTGTCTGCTCTCTCTCATCATGCCCTCCACCTAACCCAGCCCCTCTTTGACGTCCAACCGCATCTAATTCGTCAATGAAAACAAGGCATGGTGCACTTTTTTTAGCATTATCAAATAAATCGCGCACTCGCGATGCTCCCACACCTACAAACATCTCTACAAATTCAGAACCGCTAATACTGAAAAAAGGAACTCCTGCTTCTCCTGCAACCGCTTTTGCAAGAAGGGTTTTTCCTGTTCCCGGCGGTCCAACCAGTAATACACCTTTGGGAATCTTTGCACCAACATCGGCAAACTTTTTAGGTTGCTTCAAAAAATCAACGATTTCAACTAATTCTTCTTTTGCTTCATCAACACCCGCAACGTCATCAAAAGTTGCTTTCACTTTATCCTCTGAGTGCAATCTGGCACGGCTCTTGCCAAAAGACATGGCTTTATTATTTCCACCCTGCATTTGATTAAGAATAAATAACCAAATTGCGACAAAGATCACTAAGGTAATAATATTCGGCAGCAGAGCTATCCACCATGAAGTTCTTTGTGGTTCTTTGGCAACTACTTTCACATTTCCTTCTATGAGCAGGTCGCTAATCTCAGCCATTTTCCCCGACGGAATCATAGTCTTAAACTCGGTACCATCTTTAAGAGTACCTTCGATACTCTGTTCACCAATTAAAAACGCTGTATCTACTTTATTATTCTTAATCAAAAGATCAAGCTCTGTATAGGTCAATTGCTTTACTGAATCAATCGATTGATACATACCTTGAATAACCATCACAAGAATAATTGTTATTAATAAATAAAGACTTATTTGCCGTAAAAATTTATGCATCGATACAACCTCCTTCCAAAACCCAACTAATAAAAAACAGCAATAAAAATAAATAATGCCTGCTCAAAAATGTCATTTTCATGTCTTTCAATTATAACATACCTAGAATACAATGGCAACATTACATACCTGCGATAATCTCAACAGTGATACGCAAAATCCGTTTCGTATCTGCACTTATTCTCCCCTTCTCACTGCGCCTTACTTGGCTAATTAAAATAATTTCATCCTGGTCACAAATAAGTGGAATTTGGTCTCTAAGATACCTAGGGATCTTGGCATCGATCAAAATATCCTTGACTTTCTTCTGACTGTGCTGGCCAAAAACTTGCATCCGGTCTCCCGCTTGACGTTTGCGATAAATTAAAGGCAGAGTCAACTCTTCCAGATCAAAATCTTCACTGCTTTTACCGGGCAAACTAATCTGATCCAGCGACAAGACCGCTGTTTTTATTCGATAATTTCCTACAACAACTTCTCCGGGTACTGGCAGAACACCGGACTCCCAGTGAGAAAACTCTGGCTCACCGAATAATATATTATTCGTTGTGCCGATAATGGTTAATGGGAGTATTTCATAACAAAATTGATGCTTATCAATAATATAATGGCGCAGCGTTTCAATGTGCTCGTAAGGAACCCACTCATGGCTGTTTTTAGCTAAAGCCGTGCAAGTTTGTAATAATCTGCGCTGCAGGGCTATGGACAATTGATTAAACAAATCCCTTTTAAGATAAATTATACCATTTTTCCTAAAAGTAAGCTCGTCCAACAGCTGCTCAGTCAAAGACGTCAACTCCGCCTCATCGGCACTGATAATCTCAGCTAACTGTACTAAATGTTTGCTGAACTGAGGATTATATTCGTTTTCAATCAAGGGTATTAATTCCAATCGAATTTTATTTCGCCTAAACTCAGTACTAAAATTTGATTCATCATGATAATATTTAATTCTAAATGCACTGCAATAATTGAGAATTTGTTCTCTGCTTACTGCGAGCAAAGGTCGGATATAACAGCTTCTCTGTGGCCGCATTCCTGCCAGTCCCGCCAATCCTGTACCCCTTATTAGATTCAACAGTACAGTTTCCGCTTGATCATCTCTATGATGTCCCAAAGCCGTCTTAGTATAACCATGTTCTTCCATACATTGATTAATCAACTGATAGCGTATAGTGCGTGCTCCAGTTTCAAGAGACGCACCGGTATCCTTTAAATACTGAGGTACATCATAATTATAAGTGTGACAGCAAATTCCATATTTTTTAGAAACGTCGGCCACATATTCTCCTTCCTCAACTGCCTCATCTCTCAGCTGATGATTTAGATGAAACACACCGAAATCTACCTCTTCTAAACGAGCAAACAGATGCAGTAAAGCCATGGAATCAGGTCCACCGCTTACAGCAACTAAGACTTTATCGTCTGGATTGAGCAGCCGATGCGTCTGAATGTATTCTCGAAAAACATTGATCAAATCATGCTTCACCGCACATCACCGTACTTACTTCCTTTGATAAGGATATATTTCGTCATCTTCTCTAATTAATCCAGCAACTAAAACCATCATATCATCAGAGATATGGCCATCAGCAGCTTCGACGCTTCGGATCAGCAGTAAGTCTGCCAATTCTTGACAGCTAAGAGCATCGTCGCAGTGCCGCAGTACGCTACACATCCATTCATCTTTATTAGTTACATCCCGCTGAAACTCAAGTACACCGTCAGTAACCATAATAAGATATTCGCCTTCCCTGAGCAAACGCTTTTCCGGTTCTATATCAACATGATTTAGAATGCCAATAGGCAAAGAATAATTCTGCACAACTTCAATTTCACGTCTGCGTTTAATAAAACTCGCAGTTGCACCAATCTTAATAAATTCCAGCAGCCCGTTATGCAAATCCACAACAACTAAATCTATTGTAGCAAATGTTTCTGTCGTACTGCGTGCCATGAGTGTTTGGTTTATGATTTTCACTGCCAGCTCAGGATCATATCCGGTTTTAATCATCTGTTCCAGCAAATGAATTGTTGCTTGACTATCTGAAGCTGCCCGTTCACCAGTTCCCATCCCGTCACTGATTAATAAGGCCAACTTGCTAACTCCTAGTTTGAACACGGAATTGCTATCCCCAGAAACTTTTCCTTGAGCAAGCTTTGCTATTTTAACATCTAGACGATACCGCGGTTTTGTAGAAATGTCAAATCCACATTGAGCATTATCTAGACAATCTCTTTGCACTACAGAAAATAATCCGCCTAATAAATGCTGACACTCCTCGGCAACCTGATGGCAAAAACCTTCTCCACAAAAATTCTTGCACCTTCCGGTAATATTGTATTCATTATTTATATGCAAAACAGTTAACTCCATCAAATCTACATTGTCCAGCCGCTGCCACAGCTGATACTCAACTGCTTCAGCAAATTCTACATGGGTACTGAACTCGGTTCCCAATACTTCCACAATCTGAGCAAGATTCTTTAATTGGTACGCTGTAAACACATTGTCCCCCAAAGTGTCGCCTAATTCTTGAAATATTTTAGCAAATTCGTTGACTCGATTCTCTAAAATTTTCTGTACTCTTATACTATGAGATTCCTGTTTTTCTTTATACTTTCTCGTCCCAGGAATCAATCTTTCTAACCTGCGTAAATTCTGTGCCGGAGTTAAGTACACCAATAAGCCGGCAATCAGCAGCATTAATAAATAATGCACTGTTTGATGAATTACGGGAACTCCAAAGGTCAATAAATATGCAGAAAAACCAGCAATAAAAAAACCTAAAGGAAATTTATTTAATAATCCGGAAAATACTGATACAACAACTATCAATGCAGCTAATTCAATTGGAAGCCTTAACAAAATTGTAATAATTGCAAAAATCGGGCCTGCTTTTAAAGACAGAGATATGCCGCCCAAACGTGCTAATGACAGCATTAAATAAAAAATTAGCACCACTCTAAGGGATAGACCGCTGATAGAAATATCAACACCCAATAGAATTGCACTTAATAATAAGCCCAGTTGAAATTCGCCGGAACTCAAAGCATAAACCCGATTGCGATCAACCAAAGAACTGAATATACTGTAACTTGCCAATGCCACTATTGCTTCACTCAAAGCAATAATCCAAGTCATAGGATAATTACTTCGAATCATGGTTAATGGGGCTTTTACTGCAAGCAAGCACATTAGAATCCCACAAACCCAGTAACCATCGCTAATCCGTTTTTTCTTCCAAGCTCCTGCAATCCAAATCAATATTGTACTAATAAAATACGGATAAACAACTGAAAGAGGTGCTAAGGATATATATCCGGCTAAAACACCAAATAATGCCCACACTGATCTTAGTTTCGGATTTTTTTGAATAGCAGCTAAAAATGCGATGCCAAATGGCAGTAGCTCATCTAAAAGTAACGCACGGCTCAAAAAAAAGCCTATCAATATGGTTAACCATGGAATTTTTAGTGATACCGGCATATGGAAAAGATGATCTGATTTACGTTTACGCCGCTGGACATCTAAAGGTACTAAACGATAATGATTTTTTATACGTTCCATTTGTTCAGCCCCCAATAGCGTATTTTGGGTCAGAAAAGATTGACTAATTACCAAAATAACATATTGAGGCCGTAATCGCTGTCGAACAATCTATTATAAAAAAAAGAAAACTCTTCACAATCTTAGAGTTTATCGGAAAATATGGTAGCGGCGGCTGGAATTGAACCAGCGACACTACGGGTATGAACCGTATGCTCTAACCATCTGAGCTACGCCGCCATGACAAATTTTATTATATCGATTAGTGCCTGCTTAGTCAAGAGGTTTTTTAAAACTATTTAAACACGCCTTAGATATTATTACCCTCCAAGGCGTGTTTGAATAATCATCTCTTATTACTGCTTATCACTGTTCAACTTAAAATATTGAATGCTGTAAGATAAAGGAAGCAAAAACTACCGATACCATGGAAATCAGCTTAATCAAAATATCCATTGCAGGACCACAGGCATCTTTAAAGGGATCTCCTACCGTATCTCCCGTAACTGCTGCTTTATGAGCTTCAGAGCCTTTCCCGCCATGGTTGCCGGCTTCAATATATTTCTTCGCATTATCCCAAGCACCACCCGCATTACCCATAAATACGGCAAGGCAGAATCCTGCGAGTAATGAACCGGTTAATAAACCAATTACTCCCTCGACTCCTAGGAGCAACCCCACTACAATCGGGCTGGCCACAGCAATTAGCGACGGAGGTACCATTTCACGAATTGAAGCCTTAGCACAAATATCAACACACTGGGCATAATCGGCTTTAACGCCTTCTTTGCCCTCAAGTAAACCTTTAATTTCTCTAAACTGCCGCCTTACTTCTTTTACAACTGCTTGAGCTGTACGGCCCACGGCTTTCATAGTTAAGGAACTAAACAAAAATGGCAACATAGCTCCTAACATTAAGCCACCTAACAGTTTTGGATTAAGCACGGACAAATCCAAAACAAAATCGGTCATATTTATATCTTTAGCAATCATCAATACCTGCTCTCTATAAGCGGCAATCAAAGCTAAAGCCGTAAATGCAGCTGACCCAATGCAAAAACCCTTACCTGTTGCTGCAGTTGTATTTCCTAAAGAATCTAACGCATCAGTACGAACACGAACTTCAGGCGGTTGATGTGACATTTCGGCGATACCACCTGCATTATCAGCGATAGGTCCATAAGCATCTGTTGATAAAGTAATCCCCAGCGTTCCCAGCATACCTACAGCGGCTAATCCCACACCGTATAGACCTTTGTTAAAGCTACTAAGTCCCCCTGTTACAACAAAACTAGCAAGAATTGCAATTACAATAATTACTGTAAACGGTGCAATAGAACCCATTCCCACTGCCATACCCTGAATAATAGTAGTAGCATGTCCTGTTTCCGCACTTGCGGCTACTTCCTTAGTAGGCTTATACTGATCTGATGTATAAATTTCAGTTACCAAGCCAACTCCTATTCCAGCCAGAAGGCCAATTACTACCGCAAAATACATCCCAATATTTTCCATGCCCAATAATTTGTAAATAACAAACCAGGAAAGAATTGCAGTAAGTGCACCGGCTATATATATACCTCGACGAAGAGATTTCAGCAAAGCACCCTGATCTGCATCTTCACCAGTACGGACAAAAAACATACCAATAATTGAACAGAGAACTCCAACAGCAGACATTGCTAAAGGTGCAATAACTCCATTTAAGCCAAAACCGGCAGATACAGCTAAAGCACAAGTAGCTACAATTGAACCGATATACGATTCATAAAGATCCGAGCCTAGTCCGGCAATATCGCCAACATTATCCCCGACGTTATCAGCTATTACTCCTGGATTACGAGGATCATCTTCCGGAATGCCCGCTTCAACTTTACCCACTAAATCTGCACCCACGTCAGCACCCTTCGTGTAGATTCCACCGCCAACGCGAGCAAACAATGCCATTGTACTGGCGCCCATACCAAAATTAAGCATAATACTGGTAACCACCTGCATTCTTGCGGCTTCACCAAGGTCAGCATAAATCCCATTCAAAAGGAAAAACCAAAAACTTAAAAACAATAATGCCAAGCCAACAACAGTTAACCCTGTAACTGAACCTCCGGAAAAAGCAATTCGCAGAGCTGAATTTAAACTAGTACGTGCAGCATTAGTTGTACGAGCACTAGTTTTAGTAGCTATCGACATACCGATATATCCTGCCAGACCGGATAAAGCTCCTCCAGTTACAAACGCCCACGGAACATATACGTTCAAGTAACCTAAAAATACAAAAATATACAATAAAACAAAAACAACGATAAAGAAAATTGATACTACTTGAAATTCCCGACGCAGATATGCCTGTGCACCTTCTCTAATTGCCTCTGCAATTTTTACCATTTCTTCATTGCCTTCACTATACTTCTTAATGTTAACGGCTTTGAAAAAAGCAAAAGACAAGGCAACAACCGCTGCAATAGGTGTTAGATATAGTAAAAAATTTGTCATTTTCCCGATGATGTTCCTTTCTTTATATCCTTTAAGATATCATGCAAGCTAAACCAAATTCGTTTAAAAACCTCCTTTCGTCTTTACCTCGAGCTTTGGATTTACTAAAGTTTAGCTTACAGCTATAATCATAATATCTCAAAATAACCCTTACTTCTTTTATATTCCATGTTATTCCGCAAATTCCTGCTAGCTGCCGAAATCAAGTCAACCCATTATCACCTCTAAAAAATGAGTCTTCCCATCACCGAGCGGTTTTACTAAATTACTGTCTAAAAGCTTGTTGTCCAATCTAATTTCCCTAACACCTCGAGAAACGTGTTCCGGGTTTTTTACTTTAATGTAATAAGTATCTCCCCTAAACCTTTTAACAACTTCAAATCCGTGCCAATCTTGAGGAATACAGGGATCAATTAGCAATCCATGAAAATCAGGCCTGATGCCCAGAATCCATTTGGTAATTGCCACATAATTCCAGGCAGCTGTTCCCGTTAACCAAGAGTTTTTAGCTTCACCATAATTTTCAGCATCTCTACCGGCTACCATTTGAGAATATACATATGGCTCCGTTCGATGGATGTCACTTATATGTTCTAGATAAGCAGGAGCAATCTTACGGTAATATTCAAAAGCCTGTTTCCCTCTACCCACTATTGTTTCGGCAATCATTATCCAGGGATTATTATGACAGAATATGCTGCCATTTTCCTTATAACCGGGTGGATAAGAAGTAATTTCCCCCAGTTCAATATGATATCTTTTATATGCCGGAGCAACCAACATCAAACCATAGTCTGTATCCAATCGCTCTTTAACCGCATCCAAAACTTTTACAGCAAACCCGTCTTCCAACCCTAAACCACCCATAATACAAAATCCCTGCGGTTCAATAAAAATCTGACCATCCTCATTTTCAATACTGCCAACCTTATTACCGTAATAATCATAAGCCCTGAGAAACCAGTTTGGATCAACACCGTAGTTCATAACTGCTGCTTTCATTATCTCAATATGTTTTTCTGATTCCTCCGCCAGTTGATTATTTCCGCGATAACGACATAATTCAACAAAATCCTGCCCAAAAGTAATAAACATTCCGGCAATCATCACCGATTCTGCCTGGCTATCTTTCCTAGTACTAAGTGTCTGAAAAGATTCGCCCGGTTCATCAGAAAAACAGTTAAGATTAAGACAATCATTCCAGTCGGCGTGTCCAATCAGCGGCAGTCCATGTGGACCCCGATTATTAATTACATGCATAAACGAAGCCTGCAGATGATCAAAAAGCACAGCCTGTTTTCCATTATTAAAAGGAACCTCTTCTTGCAAAATGCCATAATCACCTGTCTCTTTAATATAAGCGGCAGTCCCGGCAATTAACCAAAGCGGATCATCGTTAAAACCGCTGCCAATTGCATCGTTACCCTTTTTAGTCAGAGGCTGATATTGATGATAGGCACTTCCGTCTTCAAACTGAGTGGCTGCTAAATCCAATATTCTTTCTCGAGCACGTTCCGGAATCATATGGACAACCCCCAGCAGATCCTGATTGGAATCTCTAAAACCCATCCCGCGGCTGATTCCGGATTCGAAATAAGAGGCACTGCGAGAAAGATTATATGTGACCATACACTGATATTGGTTCCAGATATTAACCATCCGATTCAATATTGGATCATCTGTTTTAACAATAAAACTGCTCAGTAATTTACTCCAATATTGTTCCAATTTTGCCAGCGCTTTTTCGGTTTTATCAATAGAATTATACTTCTCCATCAAAGAATATGCTTTTTCCTTATTGATCACACCTGGCGACTGCCATTTCCTTTCCTTTTCATTCTCAATAAATCCCAGTTGGAAAATTAAGGTTTTCTCTTCACCCGGCTCTAGGCTGAGAGTAATACTATGTGAAGCAATCGGCGCCCAACCATTGGCTGCAGAATTACGGGAACTGCCGGAAATTACCGCCTCTGGTTCATGAAAGCCATTATATAACCCGAAAAAGCTCTCCCGATCCGTGTCATACCCATCAATTTCCTGATTTACTGTAAAGAAGGCATAATGATTACGCCTTTCTCTATATTCAGTTTTATGGTAGATTGTAGAACCTTCTATATCAACTTCTCCGGTGTTGAGATTCCTTTGAAAATTGGTCATATCATCAAATGCATCCCAAAGACAAAACTCAATAAAAGAAAATAATTTAAAATTCCGAGTTTTATTACTGATATTCTTGAGTTTAACCTGATGAATTTCACAGTCATCATCCACAGGTACAAAATATAAAATTTCTGATTGCAGTAAATTATATTCACTGCTGATTCTTGTATAACCAAGGCCATGTCGACATTGATAATTTTTTAGTTTGTTTTTAACCGGCAACCAGGTAGGCGACCAGAATTCTCCGTTTTCATATATATAATAATACTTACCTCCCACATCGTGCGGCACATTATTATACCGATAACGTGTAATTCTTAACTTACTGGCATCCTTATAAAAACTGTATCCGCCTGCAGTATGTGATATTAGACAAAAATACCGCTGAGAGCCAAGATAGTTAATCCATGGATACGGTGTTTTAGGATTTGTGATTACATATTCTTTTGACTGATCATCAAAAAATCCATACTTCATATGACTACCCCTTTGCTTATAATCGCCGGCTTGAAAAATTTTCTTAAATAAAGGGAAAGGGAATTACCCCTCTCCCTTTAATATTAATACACTGCTTATCAGCTTAATTTCCTAGAATCTCATTTACTTCTGCTGCTGCAGTATCTAGATAATTCTGAGCAGAGTTCTGATCATATTTACCATCGACATAATCTGCGAGAACATTACCAAAATTAGTCTGTACAGTACCCTCAATTTCGCCCCATTCGACAAGAGGTGGATAGGCAGTTGCATAACCTAAGGTCTTAACAAAAGTAGCCCATACTCCAGTTTCGTAATAAGGATCTTCTAAAGCTTCCTTATTGGAGGGTAGGAACTTGGATAGATTCTTAGTGTAATCTGCGAGAATATCAGGACGTAATAAGAACTCAACCCAAGCCTTGGCTGCTTTGATTTCATCCTTAGAAGCATTACTGCGGATTACTAAGTTACTACCACCAGAGAATGAAGCTCTACCAAAAGGCCCTGCCGGCGGTTGAACAATATCATACGGCAGATCCGGATTATCAGCTTCAATACCGGCAATATTCCAAGGACCCATGAAACACATGGCAGCATCCCCATTAATAAAGGCAGCATCTGCTTGAGGCTGATTATACTCCGCACAAGCCTCATCTGCTAAACCGGTGGCAACTAAGTTAACCCAATAGTTCATAGCCTTAACACCAGCCTCAGAATTGAAAGCAGCAGCTGTATTATCTGGATTTAACATATCTCCACCATAAGCCCAGAGAATGATTGCCCAGTTGTGAATTAAATCCCAAGCATTGGTACCAGCAGTTGCAATAGCAGTACCCTTGCCATAAACTTCAACAATCTTCTGCCCTACTTCTACTAACTCGAGATAAGTATTTGGCGGCTCAACGCCGGCTTTCTTCAACATCTCGGTATTGTAGAACAAAGCTCTTGTTTCAGCAAACCATGGTATTCCATAATTTTTACCATTAAGCGTAGTGGATTCCAGATTAGCTTCAAAAAAGCTGTCTGCTCCGCCAAACTCATCAATATCAATTTCAACCAAACCGCCAGTACCGGCAAAATACGGATTCTGGGTTGTCCCAAGTTGGAAAACATGAGCACCTTCACCCGTAATGATGGCGTTGGCTGCTCTGGTCATTATTTCTCCCCAACCAATTTCCTCAAAATTAACTTTTATACCGGTTTCCGCTTCAAATTCAGCAGCTTTTTCATTCATCCAAGCATAATGCTGGTCTGATGGAGCATTAGTCATAGCCCAAAAGTCAATTTCAGTGGCACCCGCAGTAGCAGCCAGCATCAGCAAAGATACAACAGTCAATAGGATCAATGATCTTTTCACTAAATCCAACCTCCTAAATAGTATTTGTCAGTTTAATCCACCAAAAAACCTCGACAGTAAAACTGTAAACTACTCTGTAAACCACCTCCAATTACTATAACTTGAATCACGGATTTAACCTTTTGTCGCTCCGGCTACCAAACCCTGAACAATATGTTTCTGGTACAATGTAAACAATATAATTATTGGTAATGATGAAATAATACAAGCAGCCATCATTTCTCCCCATCTTGCTTCGTTTTGAGTAATGTACTGCAGCAAACCCAGGGATATAGTTCTAGTGTCAGTTCTAGTTAAAACTGTTGCAAATAATATTTCATTCCAACCCATGATGAAAGAATAGATACCGACTGCAGTTATCCCTGGCTTAGCTAAAGGAATTATTACTCTAAACAGAGCCTGCGCTCTGGAACAACCATCAATTAAAGCCTGTTCATCAATTTCTCGAGGAACAGAATCTAAGTAACTTCTCAGCATTAGTATGGAAAAGGGTAAAGCAAATGAAGTGTAAGTAAAAATCATTCCATGATAAGTGTTAGCCATGGGAATACCGAGCTTATTTTTAATCCAGGTAAACATTACGAAATATGGAATAACAAACAAAATGCCCGGCAACATCTGAGTAGACAGTAAAGTTACTATATACAGATTTTTTCCGACAAATCTAAACCTGGAAATACCATAAGCAGCTAATACACTTAAAATAACCGAACAGATCATTGAACCGCTGCTGATAATTAAACTATTTAAAAAGAACTTAAATATAGGCACTGTTTTACCCATTCGTCGATAATTCTCCAAAGTAAAAGTCTGCGGTATCCAACTTGGCTTCATTCCTTGAATTTCCAAAGTTGTTTTGAAAGAACTGGAGACCATCCAAACATACGGTGCTAATACAAATAATAAAACCAGTATAATAGCAGTATAAAACAGGATATTCTGAATAGGTGTCCTTTTACCCATTGTCTTCCCTCCTTCTACTCTACAACTCTTACTTTAAAGAGTGACAGGTAGATTAATGTAATCGCCAGCATAATAAGCATCAATATTACTGACAGGGCTGAGCCCAACCCATAACGGAAAAAGTTGAATGCCTCTCGCATAATCAAGGTGCTCGGTACTTCGGCGTAGCGTCCCGGATCATCTCCAAACAAAACTCTAAACTGGTTATAGGCATGAAAATTCCACAAAATATTCATGATCATCAATGTCTTGATCACCGGCTGTAAAAATGGAATAGTAACATATCGAAAGCGCTGCCACCAATTAGCACCGTCAATCTTTGCAGCTTCATAGAGTTCTGTCGGTATTGTCTGCAGCCCGGCTAACAGTATTAGAGCACCAAAAGGCCAACCCTTCCAGATGGCAGCAATTATTGCTGTCCAGATAGTATTACTTCCCACCAACCAAATAACCCGTTCTTGAATAATACCCAATTTCAACAGCATCTCGTTGAATATTCCTATTCGAGCTTGAAAAATAAACCGCCAAAAATTATAGACAACTACATCTGGTGTTATATAAGGTATTAAAATCAAACCCCGCACAAATGTTCTTCCATAAAAAGGTTGATTTAATAACAAAGCTACACCCATAGCTATAACAAAACCGATGCTAATAGTAAAAAATCCAAAGACAAGATTATTGTATACACTCTGCCAAAATCTTTGCCCAATAGTTGTTACTGGATTAAACCCTTTCTTATAATTATCCAAACCGACAAAAGGAGCGGTAGTCCAGTCTCTGATGTTAAACACATTTAGATCTCTAAAACTAATCATAATACCCCAAGCCATTGGTACAATATGTACAAAAATCATTGCTACAACTGCAGGAAGGATAAAGAGGTAAGCCAGTGACCGGTACTTTTTCATTAATTTCACCTCACACATATAGGTTGGTTTAAGTACATAAATATAAACTTATCACCTCATTTCAGCACCCTTCTCCGTATACTGCTGGCAGGATTCTCTTTCTATCAGTTGTGTCGGCAGTACAATCGGATAATAACTACTGTTTTTTTCGCCTATTATGTCTAAAAGTATACGAGCTGCTTTTTCTCCCATTAAAAGCTTATCTTGCCTAATTGTTGTCAGCGAAGGCTTAACATATCTACTAATTTCAATATCATCAAAACCTATAAGTGAAAAATCTGCAGGCACCCTATAACCCGCCTCTTCAATGGCTCTCATTGCTCCAATAGCCATCTCATCACTTTGACAAAAAACCGCTGTCGGTAGCTGTTTTGATTTCAGCATAATCTTCATGGCATCATAGCCACCCTGTTCACTAAAATCTGTTTCAATGATCCATTCATCATTTCTTTCCAATCCTAACTCAGTAATCTGCTGCATAAAACCGATTAAACGATCCTGAGCGGGTTTAGTAATCCACTGACCCATAACCATACCAATTTTTCTATGACCCAGCCTATAAAGATAATCGACAGCCATTTTTGCACCTTCGATATTGTCCGAGATAACGTATGTTGCATTATGTCCTACCATATCTAAATCAACAAACACTGAAGGAATCTTGGAATTAATCAATTTATCAAGATTAGAATCTGTTTTCGGCATTCCCATTAATATTGCTCCATCAACATTCCTATTTTTGCATTTATCACTATAGCTAAATCTATCGCCCCATTTGTGTGCAAATAATACAATGTCGAATCCATTTTTAAACAATATCCGTTCAATACCATAAATAATATCTCTAAATACCGGATGGCGTAATCCACTATTAAGGTGGTCTGTAAAGAAAAGTCCGATAGTATAAGATCTGTTAGTTGATAGACTTCTAGCGATTGCATTAGGTCGATAGTTTTCCTCTTCGATAACCTTCTGCACCCGTTCTCTGGTTTTTTCGCTAATATCAGGGTAATTATTGATTACTTTAGATACTGTTGTAACTGAGACACCTGCAATTCTAGCAATGTCCTTGATAGTGGCCAACAAAAAAACCTCCCTATGCACTTTAGCTAAACCGGTTTAGCTTTGATTTAAAATTTTTTTATTAAACTATTAACAGTTATTCTTACAATTTATTTTCATTTTTGTCTTATTCATAACATGTTTTTATCTATTATACTTTTTGGCCGAACCAAAATGTCCTTTTTATCGGTTTTCCGATTAATATCCTAAACCGCTTTCGTTTATTTCTATAATTCAATATTTCTTTAACAATTCCTGCTTTATTTTAGATATTTTTTAAGTTTCTTTTAATCGCTGGTAAATCAAGCTTTTTCCCTGCTGTTGAGTGCTGACATAGATATATGATAAAATATAAGAGAATTCTTAATGCAATAAAACGAATAAAAGAAGTGATAATATGAATATGCAAATTCAAATGAAGGATTTACTCGAAAGATACAAAGAAAAAATACAGTTTATAGGGGCCAAAAACCCAAAGGTTAAGCAAGTTAAAAATATTATTGCCAACAGAGGGTCTAATCCTGAAAACCTATTTGTTGCCGAGGGAATATGGGCCCACATGAAAATCACTCAATTGTCCATTCCTGTGCACTTTTTTATTTTTTGTCCCTCGTTGATTTACAGTACCGAATCTCTGGCAATTCTTGCTTCAATGTTAAGTACAACTGACAACGTATATGCTGTTTCGGAAAAAGTCTTTTCAACAGTAAGCGACCGCGACAGAATGGATGGCTTTATATCTATTTGTGCATTCAAAATTTACAAACCATGCGATTTAAAACTGAGTAAAAGTTCCATCATCATAGTTTTGGACGGTTTGGAAAACCCAGGAAACATTGGAACAATTGCCCGTACATGCGATGGTGCGAATATAGATGCAATTTTTTTGTGTAATAAACACTCTCGCCTCACCCATCCAAAACTGATCAAGAGCAGCATGGGAGCAATTTTTGTTATTCCATTTGTAGAATTTGATGATGCTGCAAATTGCAAAGAATGGCTCACTGCACATGGTTTTACCATATACATAGCAGATACAAGAGCCGAAAAACATTATCACGAATTTACTTATAACACCAGATCAGCGTTAATTGTCGGCAGTGAACGTTATGGTATCGACAGCCAATTCTATACTCCTGATTCACAGCTTTTGTCTATTCCCATGCTTGGAGTTTGTGATTCATTAAATGTTGGTGTGGCCGCCTCAATCATTGTATATGATATGTGCATAAAACTAGGCAAACCAATACCAAAAGATTTGTGACAGATACTGTCGCAGAGCAAATAATGATTTACTTGTACAAAAA
>JAAZMN010000051.1 GCA_012798795.1 Bacillota bacterium
CGATTACACCACACGTAAAATTTGAAGGTGAAGTATATGTTTTGTCTAAGGAAGAGGGCGGCAGGCATACACCGTTTTTCTCCAATTATCGGCCGCAGTTTTATTTTAGAACAACAGATGTAACCGGTGTTGTAACTCTGCCAGAAGGTACTGAAATGGTTATGCCTGGAGATAATGTAAAAATCATTGCTGAATTAATTACACCGATTGCTATGGAAGAAGGCTTGCGCTTTGCTATTCGTGAAGGCGGTCGTACAGTAGGAGCGGGTGTCGTAACTAAGATTATCGAGTAATCGGGAGTTGAACAATGATATTGACAGCCAAACTAAAATGTGATAAGTTTTAAAGGTATTTTGGGAATTTGGAGGTGGCGGCTGTGCGTGTTGGCATAACTCTTGAATGTACAGAATGTAAGAATCGCAACTATCGAACCAACAAAAACAGGACTAATAAGTCTGAACGTATAGAGTTAAAGAAGTATTGTAAAACCTGTAAAACTCATACAGTTCACAAAGAAACCCGATAGCAGGGTGAGATAAAGGATGTGACGTGCTTGTCAACTGCAACTGGAAAATCAAAACCGAATCTTTGGTTACGAATAACTAAATACTTTCGCGAAGTAAGAATGGAGTTGCGCAAAGTAGCATGGCCAAGCCGCAAGGAAGTGGTTAATTATACTATAGTAGTTATTGTGGCAGTACTGATTGTCGCGGCTTTTATCGGAGTCGTTGATTTTGTTGTGTCAAGAATACTGATCTTATTAAGTCGTATAGGGAGGTGAAGGGCCTAATTGGTCCCTTCAAGGATGAATGAGAAGTTGATGGCGGATAAGCATTGGTATGTCATCCATACTTATTCGGGATATGAAAACAAAGTAAAAACAAATTTAGAAAAGCGGATTGAATCTATGGGAATGGAAGATAAAATATTCCGTATTGTAGTACCCGTAGAAGAGATCGTCGATTATAAAGATGGCAAAAAGCAAGTGACCCAAAAGAAAATATTTCCCGGTTATGCATTAGTTGAGATGATTGTCACCGACGACTCATGGTATGTAGTTAGAAATACTCCTGGTGTTACTGGTTTTGTCGGTTCAGGAGTAAAACCAGTACCTTTAGATGAATCTGAAGTTGATGCAATACTTCATAATATGGGGCTGGATGAGCCGCGGCAAAAAACTAAGTTTCAGGTTGGAGAAACTGTTAAGGTGATTAACGGTCCATTTGTCAATTTCTCTGGTGAAGTTAAGGATGTTAATATTGATAAAGGAAAATTAACTGTCAATATATCAATGTTTGGGCGTGAAACTCCTGTTGAGTTAGACTTCAGTCAGATAGCGAAACTTTAAGGGGTTTGTTTAGAGTGGGAGGATAAAAATCCGCCATTACCACAATATGTGAGGGGGTGTATGCGCCATGGCAAAGAAAGTTAGTGCTGTTGTTAAGTTACAAGTTCCTGCAGGGAAAGCAACTCCAGCGCCGCCCGTAGGATCGGCCCTTGGTCCATATGGTATTGCTATTATGGAATTTTGTAAGGCATTTAATGAAAGGACAGCTCAACAGGGAGGAATGATTATACCTGTTGTTATTACTATTTATGAAGATCGGTCCTTTAGTTTTATTACCAAGACTCCGCCGGCTTCGGTCTTACTGAAAAAAGCGATGAATATTGAAAAAGCTTCTGGAGAACCGAATCGCAAAAAGGTAGGAACAATAAAACGCGCTAAGGTACAAGAAATTGCTGAATTAAAAATGGCTGATTTAAATGCAGTTGATATAGACGCTGCTGTTCGTATGGTTGAAGGCACAGCGCGCAGTATGGGAATTATCGTCAAAGATTAATTGTAAGCAATATTGTGGGAGGAACTTTCCGTTTGTACCACAAAGGAGGAAAATTATATGGGAAAACATAGTAAACGTTATCAGGAGATCTGGAAGTTAGTAGACCCAACAAAGTATTATCAGGTTGATGAAGCAGTTGAGCTGGTAAAAAAATGTGCAACTGCTAACTTTGATGAAACTGTGGAAGTAGCGTTAAAGCTCGGTGTTGTACCGCGTCATGCAGATCAACAAGTACGAGGTACTGTAGTATTACCGCATGGGATCGGCAGTGAGGTAACGGTATTGGTTTTTGCCAAAGGTGAAAAAGCAGAAGAGGCCCAAGCTGCAGGAGCAGATTATGTAGGTGCGGAAGAATTAGCTGAAAAAATTGAGGGTGGCTGGGTAGATTTTGATGTTGCCATTGCTACTCCTGATATGATGAGTGTAGTAGGTAAGTTAGGTAGAATATTAGGTCCTCGTGGATTAATGCCTAATCCGAAAACTGGAACAGTTACTTTTGAACTTGAAAATGCTGTTAAGGAATCCAAAGCCGGAAAAGTTGAATTTAGAGTTAACAAAGAAGCAGGTATGCACGTATCTATCGGTAAAGCCTCATTTGATAAAGATATGTTAAAGGATAATTTCCTGGCTTTATTGGATGCCATTGTTAAGGCAAAACCGCAAGCTTCTAAAGGCGTTTATTTACGTAAGGTAGCTATTGCTTCTTCAATGGGTCCCGGGATAAAAATTAGTACGCAGGATATCATTGCTAGTTTAAAATAACTTTAATTGACTGATGAATATATCAGTGGTATAATTAAAAAAATAGTTTCAACTTAAAATGTAAACCAGAGACAGTTGGTGCCATAGGGCTTAATGGGCAAAATATTTGCCGGCCAACCGAGGTGTAAGCGGGTTTGTAAGCATATTATCATTCCTGTTTTGGATCTTCAACTGTCTGTGGAGATCCTTTTTGTTGTACAAATCCATAGGAGGTGAAAGAATGGCAAGACCTGATAAAGCTGCAGCAGTTGCAGAAATTAAAGAGAAACTGAGTAAATCAAAGGGTGTCATTATTACAGATTATCGCGGTTTAAATGTTGCTCAAGCTACGGAACTTCGTAAGCAGTTAAGGGAAGCCGGTGTTGAATATCGAGTTGTAAAAAATACCCTGGCTATTTTAGCTGCACAAGGAAGTGGTTTTGATGATATGATTTCATTATTGTCCGGTCCTACTGCTATTGCTTTTGGTTATGAGGATCCGGTAGCACCAGCTAAGGTAATCAATGAATTTGCCCGAAAAAATAAAGCCTTAGAAATAAAAGGCGGGGTTTCAGAAGGTAAATTACTGGATGTTGAAGGTGTAAAGGCTTTAGCTCAATTACCTTCAAAAGAAGAACTGCTTGGACAAGTTGTTAGAGGTATGCAATCTCCCATTGCCGGTCTGGTCAATGTATTACAGGGAACAATAAGAAATTTAGTTTATGCACTAGAAGCTGTGCGTAAACAGAAAGAAGAAGCAAGTGCATAAAAATTAAAATTTTTAAGGAGGATTTATTTATAATGACTAAAGAAGAAATTTTAGAAGCAATTGAGAATATGACTGTGTTAGAACTGTCAGAG
>JAAZMN010000052.1 GCA_012798795.1 Bacillota bacterium
TAAATATTTAGGTTTCTGTGCTTATTACGGCTCATAATAATTCTCCTTATTTAATTCTGTACTATACATATTGATCATTATTATTTTTTATTCCACAAGGACTGCACTGAAGTATAGTGGTTTACCTTGACACATTAAGGCAATCTTTGTATAATTTATGAGGTGAGGAAAAATGCAGATACACATAGCCACTCTTTCTACAGTTGGTAGTGTACTTGAGTTTAATGAAATAGTTCCAATTAATAGATATCCTAATCTTGATCATGGCGGTGAAAATCCATCGCCGGTGAAACTTGAGGGTAGTGTAATCAAAACCGAATCGGGGTGCTTGGTTTCGGGCAATATAGCAATGTCTTTAACCTTAACATGCACCAGATGCCTTACACCTTTTGAATACCGATTAGAAACTAATTTTTCCGAGGAATTTGTTAATATTTTGGCAACTGATGACTCAGCTGAAAAAGATGGTTATCTGGTGGATGAATTACCAACTTATGTAGGAGACAGACTTGATCTTACAGAACTTATTACCGAATCAATCATGCTTGCAATGCCCATGAAAGTTATCTGTAAAAAGGATTGTAAAGGGATTTGTTCTGAATGCGGCCAATTACTAAACGAAAAAATATGTCAGTGTGATCAAGAAAAGCCGGATCCTCGCTTGGCTGTGTTAGCTGATTTGTTAAAGAACGAATAACGAAAGGGGGATGTTTTATGGCAGTACCAAAAAGAAGAAGTTCTAAGCAGCGAAGTCGAACTCGTCGTGCTCAGTGGAAGAAAAAAGTTGTAAGAGGTGTTGAATGTCCTGAATGTCACGAGTCCAAACTGCCTCATTATGTATGTGGTAAATGTGGATATTATAAGGGTCGAAAGGTAATTGATGTAAAAACAGCAGAGTAGTTAATTCCAGATCTTTGGATATGATGATAGAGAGCGATCTCTATCATTTTTTATAAATAGCTTTACATTATCTTGATCTTAGATTATACTAAAGCTATATTTAGTATCTGGTCTTAGTAGGAGGTCAAGATAATGGCATCCGGGAAAGAATTACGTCGTCAGCAGCTGCAATCGCTGTTACATTTTGATCCTTTTCTCAATGATCATCAATTAGCTGATAAACTTGATGTAAGCGTAGCCACAATCCGTTTAGATCGGATGGCATTAAATATTCCTGAGTTACGAGAAAGAACGAAAGAAATGGCTGCCAAAAATTATGCTAAACTAAAAGCATTAGAGGGCTATGAGATAATTGGAGAATTAATTGACTTGGAAATCGGAGAATACGGCATATCGCTTTTATCGGTAACGAACGATATGATATTTGAACGCACAAACATACTTAGAGGACATTATTTATTTGCACAAGGCAATTCACTGGCAGTAGCATTAGTAGATGCAAAAGTGGCGTTAACTGCTGCTGCTTCGGTAAAATATTTGAAGCCGGTGAAAAAAGGCGAACGAGTTGTTGCTAAAGCATCCTTAACAGCCAAAAGTGGTTCGCGTCATACTATTCATGTTGAAGGTTTAGTTAACCGAGATTTAGTTTTTAAAGGCGAGTATGTAGTAGTGGCATTTAATAAAAAGGAGGGCGATTTCAATTAAGATAGCGGTGGATGGTTTTGGCGGAGATTATGCTCCTGAACAAATTGCAGCTGGATGTTTACAAGCAGCAGATATTGCAAGAATTCCAATATTACTAACTGGAGACCAAAATATTTTAGAGTCATTAATTAAAGATAAACCCGGCAGTGAGTTAATTGAAATTGTGCATGCTTCTGAACAAATCGGGATGGAAGAGGCTCCTATAGAAGCGGTGCGAAAGAAAAAGGAATCGTCTTTGGTTGTTGCAGCGAATTTAGTAAGACAGAAAAAAGCCGCCGCACTTATTAGTGCAGGAAACACAGGGGCTTGTATGGCAGCATCATTATTGAATATTGGCCGTGTAAGAGGTATTGAACGTCCTGCAATTACATGTCTCATGCCTACCCTAAATGGAGTTTGTTTAATTGTTGATGCCGGAGCGAATGTTGACTGCCGGCCTAAATATCTGCTGCAGTTTGCACAAATGGGCTCAATTTATGCTGAAAAGGTTCTGGCAGTTGCCAAACCCAGAATTGGATTATTGAACATCGGTGAAGAACCGCATAAAGGTAATGATTTGAGTCAAAAAAGTTATCAGCTGCTTGCTAACTCCGAATTAAATTTCATCGGCAACGTAGAAGGGCGTGATATCTCTCATGGTGAGGTAGATGTAGTTGTCTGTGACGGATTTGTCGGTAATACTATTATTAAATTTGCTGAAGGACTAGGTTCTGCTCTTTTTTCCATGTTAAAAACGGAGTTTATGAAATCAACTCCTAGAAAGATTGCAGCATCGGTACTACGCCCAGGGTTGAAAAATATAGCTAAAAAAATGGATTATACGGAATATGGAGGTGCGCCTTTGCTAGGGGTAAATGGAGCTGTAATTATTGCCCACGGCACTTCTAATCAAAAAGCTATTTACAATGCTATACGAGCAGCAAAAACCGCGGTAGATAATCAAGTTGTACAATCAATAGCAGAAATTATGGCAGGTGAATAAAGTGGTGAGTGATGTTGGAATTCTAGGATTAGGAAAAGCTGTTCCTAGACGAATCTTAACTCATAAAGTGCTGCGAATGATGGTAGATACTTCTAGTAGGATTTCCACATGATTGTAGTGGCATTTCCGGGACAAGGTGCACAAAAAGTAGGCATGGCAGAAAACCTTACTCAAAATCAGCTGCATTATTTTCACAAAGCGAGCAGTGTTTTAGGTTATGATCTATTGAAACTCTGCAATCAGGGACCACTAGAAAAACTTTCGCTAACTCAATATACACAGCCGGCTTTAATGGTAAGCTGTATAAGCTTGTGGTCGGAACTTAAACGAATTACGAATGTCCAGGTTCTAGCAGGTCACAGTCTTGGAGAGATTACAGCTTTGATAGCTTCGGGTGCAGTAGATTTTCTTGACGGAGTAAAGATAACAGCCAAGCGCGGTGAGTTAATGAGCAGGCATTCACAGGGTGGGATGGCTGCAATTATTGGTTTAGACGCGGCACAAGTAAAGAAGATAGTAGAAGAGTCTAAATATCTAGGTATAATAAGTATTGCAAACTATAATGCACCAGGACAATTTGTTATCAGCGGTGAATCTAATGCAGTGAAATCAGCGGCACGGCTCGCATTGGCTGTAGGAGCAAAAAAAGTAGTTCCTTTGCGGGTCAGCGGTTCATTCCATTCGAGTTTGATGCAGCCTGTCGGCACTGAATTTTTAGCATATTTAAATCAGTTTAAATTTAAAGATCCTAAATATCCAGTGATCAGTAATATTAACAGCGATTTGATTACTACAGCTGGCCAGATAAAAAATGAACTAGGCCGACAGCTGACTACCTCAGTACAGTGGATTGAAAATGTTCTACAATTAAAATCGCTGGGTATGACTGAATTCATTGAAGTTAGTTCCGTTTCTGTTTTAGCGGGATTAACCAGGCAAATCACAGCGGATATCAAAATTGTGTCCTATCCGTAGGAGGCTGATTTTATGCATAGTCAACATAAAGTTGCAATCGTGACCGGCGGAACCCGAGGAATAGGTAAAGCTATTGCACTGCGGTTAATTGATGCCGGAATTAATACTGCAGTCTGCAGCCGCAGTGAAGCTCATCTTAATGAAATTGAAAACCCGCAGATCTATACACTTAAAGCTGATGTCTGTGATCCAAAACAAATGGATAAGCTAGTAGATTCAGTGATGAAAAAGTGGGGCCGGATTGACATTGTTATCAATAATGCAGGAATTACTCGCGATAACCTGACTGTGCGTATGACCGATGAAGAATGGAAACAAGTTATTAGTGTTAATTTAAGTGGAGCATTTTATCTGTGCCGATCAGTGATTAGACAAATGCTAAAGCAGCGTTATGGTAGAATTGTTAATATTTCTTCTGTTATTGGCGTGACGGGAAATCCCGGACAAATAAACTATGCTGCGGCCAAAGCTGGCATTATTGGTCTGACAAAGACCCTTGCTAAAGAGGTGGCCTCACGCCAAATATTAGTAAATGCGGTTGCACCTGGATATATTGATACTGATATGACTCGAAAATTAAGTGAAAAGCAGCGTCAGCAGATTATTAATCAGATTCCTTTGGGTAGGACAGGAAAAGTAGAAGACGTTGCAGAATTAGTATATTTCTTAGTTTCTGATGCAAACAATTACATTACTGGCCAGACTATACATATTGATGGAGGCCTTGTAATATAAACCGAAAGATATGCAGAGGAGGTGACCGATAGTGGAAATTTTTGATAAAGTAAGAGATATTTTGGTCGAACAATTAGGTATTAAACCTGAAGAAGTCACACAAGAAGCATCTTTACAAGATGATTTAGGTGCAGATTCTCTTGATGTAGTTGAGCTTGTCATGACTTTTGAGGAAGAATTTGACCTTAGGATTTCTGATGAAGATGCAGAAAAAATTAGTACAGTAGCAGATGCAGTAAATTATATTAAGAGTAATATATAAAGAGTATCGAGAAAAATTAATTGTTTTTATGGAGTATCTATAATGAGAACCCTAGAGTGCCTAGGGTCTCATTTTTCCTAAGAAGTGAGGCTGAATATATGAATAAACGGGTTGTTGTTACCGGAATCGGGATAATATCACCATTAGGAAAAAAAGACGCCTTTTGGCATAACCTTTTAAATGGTATCAGTGGTATCAGCAGTATCACTCGCTTTAATACTAAAGACTCTCCGGTTAAAATAGCTGCGGAAGTAAAGGATTTTGATCCGACTGACTTTATGGAGCGTAGGGACGCTCGCAGGATGGATTTGTTCTGCCAATATGCCGTAGCAGCTGCTAAACAGTGCTTGAATGATGCAAGCCTTAAGATTGATAAGCAAAATTCTCATCGCATAGGTGTACTTATCGGTTCTGGAATTGGCGGCATGCAAACAATTGAGTCACAAGCAAAAATTTTATTTGAAAAGGGTATGGATAGAGTAAGTCCGTTTTTTATCCCAATGTTAATCCCTGATATGGCCAGTGGGCAAACAGCTATTTTAACAGGAGCAAAAGGCCCTAATTCATGTACTATAACTGCATGTGCCTCTGGAACGCATTCGATTGGTGATGCTTTTAGAATTGTAGCTAGAGGAAATGCAGATGCAATGCTGGCAGGGGGAGCCGAAGCAAGTATTACTCCTTTAGCTGTTGCCGGATTTGCTGCAGCCAGAACCTTATCAACTCAAAATGATTTGTTGACAAAGGCAAGTAGGCCATTTGATCTTGAAAGGGATGGTTTTGTAATGGGCGAAGGAGCCTGTATATTACTGCTGGAAGAATTAGAGCATGCACAAGCTCGTGGAGCCGATATTTACTGTGAGCTAATAGGTTACGGAGCTAGTGGAGATGCATATCATATTACTTCGCCGGCTCCTGAACATGAAGGTGCTCAGCGTGCTATGAAAGAAGCATTGTCAGATGCAGATATTACAATTAATGACGTAGATTATATTAACGCTCACGGTACATCTACAAAATATAACGACAAATATGAAAGCTTGGCAATAAAGAAGGTGTTTGGTGAAAGAGCTTATGAAATACCCATTAGTTCTACTAAGTCTTTGTCCGGACATTTACTTGGAGCTTCAGGAGCTTTAGAAGCAGCTGTCTGTGCTCTTGCACTGTTTAACCAAGTTATACCTGGAACATATAATTATGAAAATTATGATCCTGAATGTGATTTAGATTATGTGCCAAATCAAAGGCGTTCGATGCTGCTTAACACAGTTATCAGTAATTCATTTGGATTTGGTGGGCATAATGCCGTTCTTGTAATGCGTAGGTGGAATAAATGAAACGAAAAAGAGATTTAACACAATTAGAATCAGCTCTTGACTATAGATTTAATGATCATGCTCTGCTGGAATTAGCCTTAACGCACAAATCATACCGTAAAGGGCACAATAAGAAGGATAATGAACGTTTGGAGTTTTTAGGCGATGCAGTACTGCAGATAGCCGTAAGTGAGCATTTATATAAAAAGTACCCTGATTTAGCCGAAGGACAACTAGCTAAAATAAGAGCTTTATGTGTCAGTCAACCGACATTGGCAAAAAATGCACGAAAACTAGGCCTGCATCAGTATTTGAAAGTAGGGAAAGGAGAAGAACGTACTCGTGCTCAAGAGCGCGACTCACTGCTTTGCGATACATATGAAGCAGTTTTGGGAGCTATATATCTGGATTCTGATTTAGAAACAGTAAAACCGATTATTATTGCTAACTTACCACAATGGAGTCACGAAAAACTAAATAATATTGATGCCAAAAGCACACTTCAAGAACATCTGCAGCAGACTAATCAGATTACGCCCACGTATTATTTAGCAGAAGAACACGGGCCTGACCACAATAAAGAATTTGTTGTAGAAGTATATTTAGATAATGAAGTATTAGGCAGAGGAGTGGGCAAGAGTAAAAAAGAAGCTGCACAAAATGCAGCTAGAGAAGCATTAAAAAAATTGGATGTATAGCCTTAATGTGCCAAACTACTCCCAATCTCGAAGTAGTTTGATGATTGGGCCCAACAGCACAATACCAGAGCGTGAACAAGGTTTAAGCGTGCTTGGATGATAAATGCTGTTTTGAGGCCCATAACGTACTATGAGAAAAGATCTTCCTTTTTTACACAGCACCCATGGTTTAGCACTCATATTCAAAGATGTATCTACGACAATTAGGTCTTTTTCAGAAAACCAAGGGGAAAATTCGTTTGTTTCGATTATAGTAGCAAACAGACCTCTTGGGTTAGGATAGTCGTGAAATATGTGAAACCATTTGAGTCCATCCCTAGATTTCTTTCCTGCCCAGTTTCTTAAGGGAACTTTTATTATAAATTTGTTTTTATTGTTCTGTTTGATAACTATACCATCTAAATTCTTATTTTGTTCTGTAAGAATTGCTTGTTTAAACTCTCCAATTCCGTGATAGTTTGCTTTCGCTAACCAGTAATAGACAGATTTATTATCAGCAAATTTCATTTTATCGGCAATCTCTCTTACAGTAATATTAGGATTTTCACGCACTAAAGCGGCCATATATGCTAATGTTTCATTAAGCTGCAAAATTCTCGCCACCTATCTTGGAAGACCTTACTATTTTATGATTATCATATGTTGGCGTAATACCTTTACAGAAAATAAGGGTAATTGCTGACTATAGCTTTGATTACCCCATATTGATCCATAATTTATGGGGTATGATGTTTCTTTTTTTTGCTGCCAATAAGCATATCTTATCTATTTTCACATATAGATTATATTGACATTAGACATGCATTATTGGCTTAAGGGAGGAACAAAGATGAATAAGGTCCGACGAAAAAGCAATAACCTTAATCAACAGATTGATTTTGAATTAATATCAAGGATTCGTGAAGGTGACCCTGAAGCTAAGGAAAAATTGGTTAATAAGTATATTCCAATGGTGAAACATATTATTAGAAACTATTATGCAAGCTTTTTTGATTTTGAGGATCTTTTACAGGAAGGTGTAATCGGTCTTTTAAACGCTATTGAAGAATATAAACCCGAAGAGTACGATGTCAAATTCAGTTCTTTTGCTTACATCTGCATTATTCGCAAAGTATATAACGTAATAAAACAAACCTCTGGTAACAAGCACAGAGCTTTAAATGAGGCTCTTTCACTGCATGCTTATGTTAATGCGGATGAGAATCGCACAATTCTTGATATTATTGTCATGGATGATTGGTTTACTCCAGAAAAAATCATTGAAGAAAAGATCATTACTCAGCAGTTAAACCAAATGCTGAGTAATCATCTCTCTTTATTGGAGTACTCTGTAATAACCATGCTTTTACGGGGTTACTCATGCAGAGAGATTGAGAGCAAAATCGGTGTTGAACCTAAAGCAGTGGACAACGCACGTACACGAGTTAAAGCTAAATTAAGGAAGATTATTAGTGAATATGGTTCATTATTGAGTCCGAATGTTCCCGTTTCTGTACGCAAGCGAAAAGATCTATATATTAAATTAGACGTTCTATGTAAAGCTAAAAGACAAATAAAGATAATGTTTGTTCTTTAGCGATTCTAAAAATAGCAATGGCAAATTTAACTGGTCAAAAATTGTGCCAGTTCACAGAAGATTGTTTTGTTAAAA